>NZ_QHHW01000003.1:0-1087 GCF_003947325.1 Amycolatopsis sp. WAC 01375 | reverse complement strand
GGGGGTTTCAATCGGTTGTTGCAAGTGGTGGCGGCTGATAGGGAGATCGTCATGCCAGGAGCCCGGTTGACGCGCGAGGAGCGGGAAAAGATCCAGAATGGTCTGGATCAAGGTCTTACTCAGGACGCGGTGGCGAAGGTCCTGGGTAAGTCACCCTCGACGATTTCACGAGAGGTACGCCGCGGCGGTGGACCGCGGTGCTCCAGGCCCGGCACCAAGGTCACTGGCCGGCCTCGCCGCTACCGGGCCGACCGAGCCCAGCGCCTGGCCATCGAACGCGGCCGGCGCCCGAAAACCCACCTGCTGGCCGGTAAGTTGGCGGCGGTGGTGACCGGTCTGCTGCAAGCAGACTGGTCACCCCAGCTGATCTCCCTGATGTTGCCGACATTGTTCCCCGACGATCAGGCTATGCGGGTGAGTCACGAGACGATCTACCAGTCACTGTTCATCCAGACTCGTGGTGAACTGCGCAACGAACTCACCGAGCACCTGCGGTCAGGCCGTGACCAGCGCCGGTCACGCACCAGCACCTCCAGCCGCCGCAAGGGCCGGATCACCGGGATGACCCCGATCAGTGAACGCCCCGCCGAGGCCGCCGACCGGGCCGTGCCCGGGCACTGGGAAGGCGATCTGATCCTCGGGGCAGTCGGCCAGGGCGCGGTCATCACCCTGGTCGAACGCCACTCCCGATTCGTGTTGCTGGCCCCTCTGCCCGACACGCACAAGGCCGTCGAAGTCCGGGAACTGCTCACCAGCATGATCACTACCCTGCCCGCCGAGCTGAAACGATCGCTGGCCTGGGACCAGGGCAACGAAATGGCCCAGCACGCCCAGTTCACCCTGGACACCGGCCTGCAGGTCTACTTCTGCCACCCACACAGCCCCTGGGAACGCGGCAGCAACGAGAACACCAACGGCCTGCTACGCCAGTACTGGCCCAAAGGCTCAGACCTGCGCCACCTCACCCAAACCCACTGCGACGCCATCGCCCTACGCCTCAACACCCGACCACGCCCTACCCTCGACCTCCTCACACCAGCACAAGCACTCGACAAAGCACTACTTGCAACAACCAGTTGAAACCGCC
>NZ_QHHW01000002.1:0-1009 GCF_003947325.1 Amycolatopsis sp. WAC 01375 | reverse complement strand
CCCATCCAGTCGGTGGCGTTCAGCCCGGACGGGCACACCCTGGCCACCGGAGGCCTTGATGCGTCGGTGCGGTTGTGGGATGTGTCTGACCCCGCTCGACCGGCGCCACGGGGGGAACCCCTGACCGATTACACCGGTCCGGTCTGGTCGGTGACGTTCAGCCCGGACGGGCACACCCTGGCCACCGGAGGCTTCGATGCGTCGGTGCGGTTGTGGGACATGTCTGACCCGGCCCACCCTGCGCCGCTAGGACAGCCCCTGACCGGCCACACCCAACCCATCCAGTCGGTGGCGTTCAGCCCGGACGGGCACACCCTGGCCACCGGTAGCAGCGACAAATCGGTGCGGTTGTGGGATGTGTCTGACCCCGCTCGACCGGCGCCACGGGGGGAACCCCTGACCGGCCACACCCAACCCATCATGTCGGTGGCGTTCAGTCCGGACGGGCACACCCTAGCCACCGGAGGCCTTGATGCGTCGGTGCAATTGTGGGATGTGTCTGATCCTGCGCGCTCCACACCCTTAGGCCAGCCCCTGACCGATTACATTGGTGCGGTCATGTCGGTGGCATTTAGCCCAGACGGGCATACCCTAGCCACCGGAAGAGACGACAAGTCGGTGCGGTTGTGGGATGTGTCCGACCGCGCTCATCCTAGGCCGCTGGGGCAGCCTTTGAACGGCCACACTAACGTCGTGTCGACGGTGGCGTTCAGTCCGGACGGGCACACCCTAGCCACCGGTAGCTTTGACCAGATGGTGCGGCTTTGGACTCTTCCCTCTTCTGTGTTCACCGGCTACACCCATCCAGTGGCGTTTAGCCCGGACGGGCACACCCTGGCCACCGGTAGCAGCGACAAATCGGTGCGGTTGTGGGACATGTCCGACCCGGCCCACCCTGCGCCGCTAGGACAGCCCTTGACCGGCCACACCCAACCCATCCAGTCGGTGGCGTTCAGCCCGGACGGGCACACCCTGGCCACCGGAGGCCTTGATGCGTCGGTGCGGTTGT
>NZ_QHHW01000068.1:0-36189 GCF_003947325.1 Amycolatopsis sp. WAC 01375 | reverse complement strand
GCACCGACCGCGGCAACCACCGATGAACCCGCACCACCACAACCCCGCCCTCCATCACACGGTGTTGCAACAACCCCATGACCCCGAGACTCCTTGAGGGACCCAGAGTCCCTCAAGGAGGCCTTCACGGAGCGCCGCTCACGACCCGAGCCGGGCGGCCCTGCCTTTCGCCCCGCTCGCCCAGCACGCGCCGCGAGCACAGTCGACCGAGTCCAACGATCCGGTGTCGAACGACTTCCAGTGCCGTCCGCCGTCCGGGCTCAGATCGCTCCCGCCGGGGCCGACGGCGATGACCGTGTTCCCCAGCCAGGCCAGCCCGGAGCGGTAGCCGACCGGCGCCTCGGGCGGTGTCCGCCACGTGCGTCCTCTGTCGGCGCTCAGCGCGACCGCCGGACCCGGCGCGTTCGGCGCCGCGTAGTCGCCACCGATGGCCACGCCGTGCCGCGGGTCCCGGAACGTCACCGAGAAGACCCCGGCGGAGGCGCCACTGGGCAACGGGGTGTCCGCGGCCTCCCAGGTCTTCCCGCCGTCGCCGGAGTGCAGGACCCGCGCGCGGGCGCCACCGCCGGTCGCGATCCAGGCATCACGCGGGCCCGAGGTGGTGAGGCACTGGCCGCTGGCGGCGAACCCGAACTCGCCGTCGAGCGCGGGTACCATCCCCTCGGACGGCACGGGCTGCCAGGTCCGCCCGCCGTCCGAAGTGGACTGCAATCGGAACTTGCCGTCCACCGGATCGCTCATCGCGAGGCCGCGCCGGTGGTCGAAGAACGCGACGCAGTCGTAGAAGGCGGCCGGGTCACTGTTCTGGAAGGACAGTCGCCAGCTCTTGCCGCCGTCGTCGGTACGGTAGATCCGGGACGCGTCGCCAGGCCCGATGGACAGGGCGACGGCGTGATCGGCGTCGAATGCCTCGATGTCGCGGAAGTCGAGCGCCTCGGTGCCCGTCGGGGCGACCGGCTTCCAGGAACGGCCACGGTCGGTGGTGCGCAGTACGGTGCCCCCGCTCCCGCTGACCCACGCCGTGCGCGAGTCCACCGCGGCGAGTCCGCGCAACTGCGCGTCCGTACCCGTCGGAGTCTCCGTCCACCTCGGCTCGGGACATTCCGGCGCGGCTTGCGCGACCCCGGTGAACGCCAACGGGACGACCGCTCCCAGCAGGACCAGCAACGCACGGCGCATCGGCGCACCTCTCCCTCGGTCGAAGAACCGCGCGGGCAACCCTAGTCTGCTCGACGGCGACCTGGCGAGACCCGAATCAGCCGGACTCCCGCTCAAGATGATTCCGCACCTTCTCGACCGTCGGGAAGAGCAACCGGTGAGCGACAACGGCGTTGACGATCGTGAGGATCAGGGCGAGAACCGGCAGGAGCGTGTACATCACTATGCCGGGCGTTACTTCGATTCTGTCCTGGGGGTCGTATCGACCGGATGAGGCGACACGGGAAACATAAAAGATCAAGAAGATCGCCGTCGCGAAAAGAGCACCGCCGCACAACCCCGCCTCGACTCCTCGCAGGAGGATGGCGCCTTTCGTCTCCACGCTGCCGGTTCTCACGAGCGACCGTACCGTCATCATGGCGATACCCGACAACAACAGCGCAACGGCCGCGAAAGTAGCCATTCCCATGGTGACGACATTGGCGCCGTCACTCGACGTCGGAAGAATCCGCCCCGCGATCTGGATGACCACCACCATGGTCAGGCCGACGGCACCCGTTCCGATCCCGAGACTGGTGGCGATTTCGCGAATGGCGCCGATCATCGCGGGTGGGAGCGGACGATAGGGCTCCGTCGGCCACACGGTCGGATAGGTCACGATTGCCGCTTCCAGTCCGATGAATGCGACATCGATTCCGTGTTGGTCCTTGGCCACGTGGCACCGAGCGAGTTCACCTTGTCCTCGATAGCGGTTTGTTCCACCCCGATGCTGTTGGTGAGTGAATCCACCGCGCTGATGGTGGTGAAGATCGACGCGATGCCGGCGCCGAGCACGCCGATCAGAATCACGACCGCGGCCGGGATGCCGACAACGCTGATGGCACTGACGATGGCCACGGCGACAGCGATGCCCAAAGCCGAAAGGGTCCCATATATCTGAAGCCAGAAACTCTCCAGACCATTGGCGAGGTTGACGAGCGAGTTCCGGATCTGTAACCCCAGATCCTTGAGAGAGTTCAGCCCCGCGACCTGAGCGGGCACAGTGACCTTGTATGTCTCGGCCGCCTTGCCACTCCACTCGATGTTCGTCTTGAGCTTGTCGAGCGATACCGAGCCGGCGATCTCGCCGATACCGCTACCGATCCGATCGGACCACTCGGCGGCCGCTTGCCTCAGCCTGGCGGGATCTCCACGGTCCGTGACGAACTTCTTGGTCGCGTCCCATAGCTCGGTCACCTTCTGGTTGAGCTCGTTCATGACCCGGCGGACGGGTTCGATCAGATCCGAGAGGATGTCCGGCACCCAGCTCATCACGCTGTTCACCTGGTCGAACAACGCACGGATCTTGTCTTCGATTTCACGAAGCTTTTCCATCGACTGATCGATGACCGGATTCGCTCCAGCGGCCGTCATGGCGGATTCCCCTCGGATGTTTCGCTAGCCGCGGCCGGCGCGATCGATGTCGAGCGCGTGCTGGTCCTCGTCGTGGGCGTACCGGTCGGCGGCCGCGCGCAAGGAGGCGGACAGCGCGCGGAAGTTGCTTCCCGCTTGGTCGATCATGTCCTGGATGAGGGCGCGGGCCTGGTTGTACTGCTTGTCGAGTCCCTTCGCCGCCGCGTACGACATGACGTCGCCGGGTCCGAGGCCCAGCGGATCGATCGCCGCACGAGGAGCGGCGAGATCGTCCGCGGCCCTGTCCCACACGTTCGCGTCGGAACGAAGTGCGTCCAGCGCCAGCGCGATGTCGTAGTCGTCCGCCATTACGGCCGCTCCTCGCTGATCGACGGTTCGAGACCGACGCGGCGCGCCATCCGGTGCGGGTCGAAGAGCAGGCCCATGATCTCGGCGATCGCGGGTCCTTGCGGGCCGTCGGCGAGGCCCGCCGGAGCACTGGCCCCGCGAAGCCGGCGGAGCACGTCGAGGAGTTCGCTCTCGATCTCGCCCGTCCGGACCTGCGCCACCCAGGCCTGGTCCATTTCCACGTCGACGATCTGCCCATGGGTCACCGAGCCACGGACATGGCCACCACCGCTCTCGGCGGAGATGCGGCGGTCGACGACCTCGGCGGCCCGCTGAGTGAACTGTGCCAACTCGGCGGTCGCGGCTTCCACGAGACGAAGCATGTCTTGTGTGCCGAGGGGGACTCGTCGGCGATGGACGCCGGTGTCGCACCGAAGGTCGGCATGGCGGGCGGATTGCGGGCGACGTCGTCCACTTGCCGGGCCAAAGCCGCGATGGTGGCGGCGTTCGCCGCCGCTGCCACGGCGTTGTGCAGCCCGCGCGGGTCGACCGACCGTTTCCACTCCGGAGCGAGGACGTCCGCATCCGGTGAGACGACCACGGTGACGACACCGTCCTGATCCCGCCCGGCGATCCGGTCGGGTTCGGGAACCGGTTCAGCGGCGGACGACCTCGGTGGATCGTCGTCCTGTTCCAGCTCTTCCTCGAACGCCCACCGCTCGTCGTCCATCCTCGCCCTCCCCGGCTCAGAACCCACAGCGACCTCCACGGTACCTGGAGTGACGATCGCGTGTCGGCCGGCTCTGAGCCGGGGGTCGATCAGAGCGAGGAAATGAGCCTTTCGACCCGTTCGTCCACCGAACGGAACGGGTCCTTGCACAGCACGGTCCGCTGCGCCTGGTCGTTCAGCTTGAGGTGCACCCAGTCCACGGTGAAGTCACGCCCGGCGGCCTGCGCGGCGGCGATGAAGTCGCCGCGCAGCTTCGCGCGCGTGGTCTGCGGCGGGGTGTCCTTGGCCAGTTCGATCTCGCCGTCGTCGGTGACCCGCCGCACGAGGCCCTTCCGCTGCAGCAAGTCGAAGATGCCACGGCCGCGCCGGATGTCGTGGTAGGCCAGGTCGAGCTGGGCGATCCGCGGGCTCGACAGGTCGAGGTCGTGCTTGTTGCGGTAGCGCTCGACCAGCCGGTGCTTGATCGCCCAGTCGATCTCGGTGTCGATCTTGCTGAAGTCCTGCTGCTCGACCGCCTCCAGCGCCCTGCCCCACAGCTCGACGACGCGCTCGGACTGCGGCGACGAACCGGTCTCCTTGACGTGCTGGACGGCACGCGCGTGGTACTCGCGCTGGATGTCGAGCGCGGACGCCTCGCGGCCGCCGGCGAGCCGCACCTGGCGGCGGCCGGTGAGGTCGTGGCTGATCTCGCGGATGGCCCTTATCGGGTTGTCCAGGGTGAAGTCGCGGAACTGGACACCCGCCTCGATCATCTCCAGCACCAGATGCGCCGAGCCGACCTTGAGCATCGTGGTCGGTTCGGCCATGTTGGAGTCGCCGACGATCACGTGCAGGCGCCGGTAGCGTTCGGCGTCGGCGTGCGGCTCGTCGCGTGTGTTGATGATCGGCCGCGAGCGCGTGGTGGCGCTGGAGACGCCTTCCCAGATGTGTTCCGCTCGCTGGGACAGGCAGTAAACCGCGCCGCGCGGCGTCTGCAGCACCTTGCCCGCGCCGCAGATCAGCTGCCGGGTCACCAGGAACGGCAGCAGCACGTCGGCGATCCGGGAGAACTCCCCGGCACGGGTCACGAGGTAGTTCTCGTGGCAGCCGTAGGAGTTGCCCGCCGAGTCGGTGTTGTTCTTGAACAGGAAGATGTCACCGCCGATGCCCTCGTCCGCCAGCCGCCGCTCGGCGTCGACGAGGAGGTCCTCGAGGATGCGCTCCCCGGCCTTGTCATGGGTGACGAGCTGGACGAGGTCGTCGCATTCGGCCGTCGCGTACTCCGGGTGGGAGCCCACGTCGAGGTAGAGCCGCGAGCCGTTCGACAGGAAGACGTTCGACGAACGCCCCCAGGACACGACACGCCGAAACAGGTAACGCGCCACTTCGTCCGGGGAGAGCCTGCGTTGCCCATGAAAGGTGCACGTGACCCCGAACTCGGTCTCGATGCCAAAGATCCGCCGCTGCATTCCACCAGAGTAGGCGGTGAGGGCCCGGTGACGGTGCGCCGTTCGGGCGGCGACACGCGGTCGGTACGTTGCATTCGGTGAAAGGTGTGCGGGAAGTCCCGATCGGGTATCACGCGCATGACGTCCCGACCCGGAAGCGGTGAATCCGTGTTAAAGCAGCTCAAACGCCCTTTCCGCAAGGTCGGAAGGACTGACCGGAGGCTGATGGCCCGGAGCTCCGCGCTCCCGAGGACGCGGGCCGACGACGTGATCACCTCGCTCTCCAAAAGTGCGGACAAATCCAAGCTTTGGTGGTGTGTCGCGGTCCTGCTCGCGGCGAAGAAGGGGCCGACGCGCCGGGGCGCGCTCCGCGGCGTGGCGGCCATCGCCGGGGCCAGCGCCGCGGCGAACCTGATCGGCAAGCCGCTGTTCCCCCGCCGCCGTCCCGCGGCCGAAGAAGTGCCGATGCACCGGCGCCTCGTCCGGCGGCCGACCTCGTCGTCGTTCCCGTCCGGTCACTCGGCGTCGGCCGCGGCCTTTGTCACGGCGGTCGCGATGGAATCGCCCAAGACCGGCGCCGCACTCGTCCCGCTGGCCGCCGCCGTGGCCTATTCCCGGGTCCATACAGGCGTCCACTGGCCCAGCGACGTCGGCGTGGGCATCGGCATCGGTATCGGCGCCGGCCTGCTGACACGGCACTGGTGGCCGCTGCACCCCGACGTCCCAGGACGCACCGCGCACACCGCCGAAGCGCCGGAGATGCGCGACGGGGAGGACATGCTCGTCCTGGTCAACCCGCATTCGGGAATCGACGGCCAGGACCCGACCGAGGAAGCCCGCTTCGCCTGGCCCAAGGCCACCATCCTGTACCCGGACGCGAAACGGGATCTGCGCGAGCAGCTCTGCGACGAGATCGCCGCCCGTGACAACACCGTGCGCGCGCTCGGTGTCGCCGGCGGTGACGGGACGGTCGCCGCGGTGGCCGCCGTCGCGTCCGACCACGACCTGCCGCTCGCGCTCATCCCGGCCGGCACCCTCAACCACTTCGCCCGCGACGTCGGCATGCGCTCGATGCCCGACGCGGACGCCGCCACCGAAGCGGGCAACGCCGTCGGCGTCGACCTCGGCGAGGTCGAGATCAACGACGGCGACGACCATCGCTACTTCGTGAACACCGCCAGTCTCGGCGGCTACCCGGAAATGGTCCGGGTCCGGGAAAGGCTGCAGAAGCGGCATCCGAAGTGGCCGTCCGCGGCGATCGCGCTCGCCCGCACCCTCCGGCGCGCGAAACCGCTCGAAGTGACCCTCAACGGCAAGCACACCAGCATCTGGCTGCTGTTCGTCGGCAACGGCACCTACTCGCCGAAGGGGCTCGCGCCTTCGCGCCGCCCGGCGCTCGACACCGGTCTTCTCGACGTCCGCTACTTGCGGGCCGACGTGCCGTACTCGCGGGCACGGTTCATCCTCGCCACGATCACGAACAGCCTCAACGCCAGCCACGTCTACCAGGAACTCGACGTCCCGGAGCTGCACGTCCGGCTGCTCGACGGCAACCGCCGCGTCGCCACCGACGGCGAGGTCGGCCCGCTCGGCAACGACTTCCGCTTCCGGTCGCGGCCCAGCGCGCTCACCATCTACCGGCTCTAAGCCTCCAGCAGGGCGCTGCCCAGCGGCGTCAACGAGTGCAGCACCGCATTGCGGTCACGTTCGGTGGTGATCAGCCCCGCGCGCCGCAACACGGAGGTGTGCTTGCTGACCGCCGACGGACTCACGCCGAGCTGGGCGGCCAGCTCCGACGTGCTGCGGCCGACCGCGAGAACAGCCAACGTCGCCGCCCTGGTCGGCCCGAGCAGGGCGGCCAGGGCGGTGTCCGGCGATCTTCGTACGTCGCGGCCGTACCCGGTCGATTGGGCCGCCTGCCGCACCGACGGGTAGAGCAGCCGGACGGGTCCACGGTCCGTCGCCGGGACGACCACCGGGCACACCGCGAAGTACGTCGGCGAAATCATCAGCCCCGCGCCGTCCGCGCCGCAGGAGCCGACGATCCCGTCGCCGACCTCCAGCACCGGGGACGACCAGCGCACCAGCGGCCGCAGGCTCGTCAGCGCCGCGTCCACCCCTTCGTTCAGCATCAGCTGCGCACGCATCCCCCGGTCCGCGTCCACCTGGGCCCGCGCCGCTTCCCATCCCGGCGCCAGCGAGAGGTCGAAATAGTCCTGCATCGCCTGGACGAGCTTCGGCAGCCCGGCGGTGTCCCCATCCGGCAATCCGGCCGCCCACGCGGGCAGCTCCCGGTTCACCGCGACATCGCGCAACGCCGCCTTCAAGCCCACGGAGTCGGTCCGGGCGATCTCCGCGAGCCCCGCCTCCAAACCGGCTTCGTCGGCTTCCGGAACGAGAAACGCCGGAATCGGCGCGTACGGCCGGCACAACCACAGCAGCACCGAAGCCGACTCCATCAGCCCGAGCCGGACACGGTGCCGCCACCGGTTGAACAACGCCGAGCCTGCGTCGCGCCGCTGCAGGATCTGAAGACTGGAAACCAGTTCGGCCAAGGGATCCGCTTCGGGCGCGAGCCGGACGCGTGTCAGGTCCTGCAACGTCAGCTCGATTCGCACGGATACCCTCGCCTTGCTCGAAGTCGTCGCCGTGTGATCGCGAACCAGGCCATTCCGTTACATCGCTGAACTGCCCTTTTGCCGCTCCCGGAAATCTCCTCGACGGCCGTGGTTCAGACCTGAATGATGTTCGGAGAAGGCCCGCTTCTCGGGGGTTTACGCGGAGCCTTCCACGAGGGGGATTCACCGGCAGTGCCTTCGGGCCGTGATTCGCCGCGGCCTGACGACGGCTGCCTTTTCCCTTCACCTCACTGGGAGAAAACGCTTTCCACAAAGGGGAAAGAAAATGACGAAAATGAAGCGCCTGGCGGGAATCATCGCCGCCGCCGCGGGTGTCCTGACCCTGGTCACCGCACCCGCCGCCACCGCGGCCCCGCAGCCCACCGGCGACGGGTTCAAGACGGTCAGCGTGCACGGGATGAAGCTCATCCCGGTCAAGCGCACCTCCACCGGCGCGCGCACGCAGGCCGCCGGAGTCGCCGACGCGGACATGTTCCTCATCCCGTCCGGGCTCGACGCGAACAAGTGCTGGGACGCCGACCTGAACACCATCAACCGCAACGGCACCAGGATGCAGCTCTGGGACTGCAACTTCGACGCGGATCACCAGGCGTTCTACATCACCGACAACCCCGAGGGCTACACCCGCTTCCAGAACGTGGCCAGCGGCCGCTACCTGGACGCGGACCTCAACACCATCAACAAGAACGGCACCATCGTCCAGCTGTGGGACTTCATCGCCGGTGCCAAGAACCAGTGGTGGGGCGGCACCGTCAACCCCGAGGGTTACGTCCGCTTCCAGAACCCGAGCAGCGGCCGTTACCTGACCGCTGAGGGCAACTCGGCCGCCAACGGCACGCGGCTCCAGCTGTGGAGCTTCATCGCCGGTGGCCGCAGCCAGTGGTGGGGCAACGGCCCCGCCTGAGGCCGAACCGGTCGCTTGACCGACGCGACCTGACGCCGTGAAGGCCTCCTTCCCTACTCTCAAGGTAGGGAAGGAGGCCTTCACGGCGTTCGGCTATGGGAGGCACCTGCCACATCGGGAGCAGCAGGAAGGCCCCCTTCCTTGCGTCCAGCGCAAGGAAGGGGGCCTTCCTGTACTTGAGACTCAGTCCTTCTTGGACTCGCCCTCGGCTTCGTCCTCCGCGGGCTCCTCCGGCTCGGGGGGCAGAAGTGCGTCGAGCGCGGCGCCGGCGACCCGGCGGAACTTACGTCCGCGCCGATCCCGCTCCAGGACGGCGACCTCGAGCTTCACCGGGTCCGAGTCGCCGTTCGTGGGCGTGGGTGTGTTGGCGCGCAACGCCTTCACCGCGACGCCGAGCGCCGCTTCCAGCTCCATGTCGGACTCGAAGCTGTCCTTGAGCTTCGTGGTGAGCGTGTCGGCCTGACCGCCCATCACGACGAACTTCGGCTCGTCGAAGATCGAACCGTCGTAGGTCAGCCGGTACAGCTGATCCTCGGCCGCGGTCGCGCCGACCTCGGCGACGCAAACCTCCACCTCGAACGGCTTCAGCTGCTCGGTGAAGATGCTGCCCAGCGTCGCGGCATACGCGTTCGCCAGCGCACGCGCGCTGACGTCCCGCCGGTCGTACTGGTAGCCCTTCAGGTCCGCGTGCCGGATGCCGGCGACGCGAAGGTTCTCGAACTCGCTGTAGCGGCCCACGGCCGCGAAACCGATCCGGTCGTAGATCTCCGACACCTTGTGCAACGTCGCCGAGGGGTTCTCGGCCACGAACAGCACGCCACCGCGGTACTTGAGCACGACCACGCTCCGGCCGCGCGCGATGCCCTTGCGCGCGATCTCGGAACGCTCCCGCATCAGCTGCTCGGGAGAGGCGTACAACGGCATCGTCACTGTGGTGCTCCGCTCTTTCGGGCTCTCATCGGGAAGGGGACAGGGAGAGGGCTAGCGCCCGCGCTCGGCTCGTGCGGCCACGATGGCCTCGGCCACCGCGGTCGTCTGCTCGAGCGGCACCGCCACCGCACCCTGCTCCGCGGTGACCGTCACGATCGTCGGGAAGATCCGGCGTACCAGATCCGGGCCGCCGGTCGCGGTGTCGTCGTCCGCCGCGTCGTACAACGCCTCCACCGCCGTCCGGATCGCGGCTTCGACGTCCGCGTCCGGGTCGTACAGCTTCTTCAGCGAGCCCTTCGCGAACAGTGATCCCGAGCCGATGGCGTGGTAGCCGGCGCTCTCCTCGTAACGTCCGCCGGTCGCGTCGTACGAGACGATCCGGCCCGCGTGCTTAGCGTCCTCCGCGTCGAGGTCGTACCCGACGAACAACGGCAGCACGGCCAGCCCCGCCATCGCCATCTCGAGATTGGACTTCACCAGCCCGGCGAGCTTGTTCGTCTTGCCGTCGAGCGAGAGCGAAACACCCTCGATCTTCTCGTAGTGCGCCAGTTCGACCGCGTACAGCCGCACCATCTCGATCGCGAGCCCGGCAGAGCCCGCGATGCCCACCGCCGAGTACTCGTCGGTGAGATGCACCTTCTCCATGTCACGCGAAGCGATCAGATTGCCCGACGTGGCCCGCCGGTCACCGGCGATCAGCACCCCGCCCGCGAACTTGACCGCGACGATCGTCGTCCCGTGCGGGGCGTCCAGCCCACCCGCCCCGGTCGAGACCCGCCGCTCCGGGAGCAGCTCGGGCGCCTGCGCCCGAAGGAAGTCCGAGAACGACGAGGTCGCCGACGAGAAGTACGCGGCGGGCAGCGCCGACTTACCCGAGGTGTGTTCCATACGTGCTCAAAGTTCCAATCTGTGTGATCCGCCGGCTCCGCACAGGCGGCCGCCCTGGCCGCCGGAAGACGAGTTACTCGCCGCCCTTTTGCACGTAGGCGCGGACGAAGTCCTCGGCGTTCTCCTCGAGCACGTCGTCGATCTCGTCGAGGATCGTGTCGACGTCCTCGCCGAGCTTCTCGCGCCGTTCCTGACCCGCCGGACCGCCGTCCTCGAACTCTTCGTCCGAGTCGCCGCCGCCGTGCTTTTCGATCTTTTCCTGAGCCATCTCGCCTCCCGGTGTGGCCGATGTTTCCTAGCCTACCCAGCGGTCCCGACATTCCGTGGGATCCGTGATCGCTTAACCCCGATGAAAGGAAATCCCGCTAGTCCGAACCGGTGAGCGCCTCCACCAGCTCCTCGGCGGTCGCGGAGTCGTCCAGCAACTTCCCCACGTGGGCCTTCGTGCCCCGCAACGGCTCCAACGTCGGGATCCGCACCAGCGATTCCCTGCCGACGTCGAAGATGACCGAATCCCAGGACGCCGCGGCGATGGAGTTGGCGTACTTCTCCAGCGCGCGGCCCCGGAAATAGGCCCTGGTGTCCGAAGGCGGCGTCGTGACCGCCTCCAGCACCTCCTCCTCGGTGACCAGGCGCTTCATCGAACCCCTGGTGACGAGCCTGTTGTACAGGCCCTTGTCCAAGCGGACATCCGAGTACTGCAGGTCGACCAGCCGCAACCGCGGCGCGCCCCAGGCCAGCTGGTCCCGCGCGCGGTAGCCCTCGAGCAACCGCAGCTTCGCCGGCCAGTCCAGCCTGTCCGCGCATTCCTGGGGGTCCCGCGCCAGTGCGTCCAGGATCTCGCCCCAGACCCGCAGGACCTCCTTGGAGGCCTCGTCCGCGCCGGTGCGCTCCAGGTTCGCCGACGCGATCTCGTGATAGGCGAACTGGAGGTCCAGCCCGGTGTACTTGCGCCCGTTGGCCAGCGACACCTTCGCCTTCAGCGTCGGGTCGTGGCTGATCTGGTGCACGGCCCGCACCGGCTCGTCCAGCTTCAGGTCGTCGAACCGGATGCCCGCCTCGATCAGGTCCAGCACCAGCGCCGTCGTGCCGACCTTGAGGTACGTGGAGTACTCGGCCAGGTTCGCGTCGCCGATGATGACGTGCAGACGACGGTACTTGTCCGCGTCGGCGTGCGGCTCGTCGCGAGTGTTGATGATCCCGCGCTTGAGCGTCGTCTCCAGGCCGACCTCGACCTCGATGTAGTCGGAGCGCTGCGACAGCTGGAAACCGGCTTCCTCGCTCTGCTGCCCGACACCGACCCGTCCCGAACCGGTCATCACCTGCCGGGACGCGAAGAACGGCGTCAGCCCCGCGATCACCGCGGTGAACGGCGTCGAGCGCTGCATCAGGTAGTTCTCGTGCGTGCCGTAGCTCGCGCCCTTGCCGTCGACGTTGTTCTTGTACAACTGCAAAGGCGGCTGACCCGGGACGGTGGCTGCCTTGCGCGCCGCCTCCTCCATGACCCGTTCGCCCGCCTTGTCCCAGATGACCGCGTCGCGCGCGTTCGTCACCTCGGGGGCCGAGTACTCCGGGTGCGCGTGGTCGACGTACAGCCGCGCCCCGTTGGTCAGGATGACGTTCGCCGCGCCGAGGTCCTCGACGTCCGGATCGTGCCCGGGGCCGCTCGGGCCGGTCAGGTCGAACCCGCGGGCGTCGCGCAGTGGCGATTCCACCTCGTAGTCCCACCGTGCCCGCCTCGCCCGCGGGATGTCGGCCGCGGCCGCGTAGGCCAGCACGACCTGGGTCGAGGTGAGTACCGGGTTCGCCGTCGCGTCGCCCGGCACCGCGATGCCGTACTCGACTTCGGTTCCCATGATCCGCCGCATACCCACCACCCTACGGGGTCGGGGCCGTGCGACGATGCCCCCCATGTCAGGCAGTGACGAACTCGTTGCGCTCTATGACCTCGACGGAACCGCGGTGGGAGCGGGCACCCGGTCCCGGGTCCGCGCCGAGGGACTGTGGCACGCGGCGGGCGTGGTGTTGGTCCGTTCGAGTGGCGGAGGTTCCGTTTACGTGCACCTGCGTACTCCCACGAAGGACGTCTATCCCTCCACTTGGGACTGCTGGGCGGGCGGCATCGTCGCGGCGGGTGAGACACCGGAGGAGTGCGCGCGCCGGGAACTCGCCGAAGAACTGGGTGTTCACGGAGTCGAACTGCGGCCGCTTTTCGTCCATGTCACCGACGACGACACGATCCGCTGCCACAACTTCGCGTTCGAAACGCGCTGGGACGGCCCCTTCGTCCACCAACCGTCCGAAGTCGTGGAAGGACGTTGGCTGACACTGGCCGAGTTGCGTTCGTGGCTCGACGATCCGGAGAGCCGGTTCATCCCGGACGGCCGTCTCGGCGCGCTGGAGTGGTTCCGGCGAGAAGGGGCCTAGGCCGAACGGAGGCGCTGCGCGACGATCGGCAACAGCCGCTTCGCCGCGTCCGTCGCCCGCGCCTCGGTTCCGGCCGTCACGCTGAGGGCGGAGACCAGTTTCCCCTTGGCGAGCAACACCGTGCACGTCGTGCCCTCGCACCAGGCACGCTGGATCTCGACGCCGGCTTGCTTCGTCAGCGTGAGCTTCTTGCCTTCGCAGTCCGCCTGGGCGACGACGTCCGAGGCGTCACGGTCGGTGTACTCGGTGACCTGGTGCTCAAGTGTCGAGCCGCTCGGATACGACCACGTCGCCGAGCGGCTCGTGGCGCGGGTGAGTCCGGTCAGACAGCCGGACACCTTGCTCTCACCGGGAACGACTTCTTCCTCGACGACGTCCTCGTCGGTCAGCAGCGCCGCGGAAACGGCCGCTGGGACCGGAGCTCGTGTCGAGGACGGCGGCACCGGCGCGGCCTGCGGCTTCACCGACGGCTGCGCGGGTTCGACCGTGGGCGTCGGCGCCGGGTCGTCGTAATAGGTGTCGAGGTCGTTGGGGCGGTCCGCGCAGCCCGACAAACCGAACAGCGCGACCGTCGCCACCGCGAGCACCTGCCGATGACGCACCCTCAAGCCTCCCCGGTGACCCGCCAGACGTTTGCCGCGAGAGTAGTCCAGCCCCTCAATGCCAGCCGAGGCAGGACCGGTGCCGCCAGTAGGCGACCGGTTCTTCCGCGAGCGCGGCCAGCTCCGAGAGTTCGTCCGCGGTCGGCTTCACCTGCGTGGCAAGGAGATTCTCCGCGAGCTGGGCGGTACTCGACGGGCCGATGACCGCGACCGGCCGCCAGTCCTGCGCCAGCACGGCCGCGATCGCCACCGCGTCCGGACCGGCCCCGTGCTCCCGCGCGATCCGCGCGAGCGGTGGCGGCGGCTCGACCACCAGCCGTCCGTTCGCGACGGTTTCCTTGACCAGCACCCGTTTCCCGGCGGCGTGCGCTTCCGCGAGCGCCGGGCCGACGGAGGGTTCGAGCAGGTTCCACGTCGACTGCACGGCACTGAAGACCGGCGTTCCGGAGACCTCCAGCTCGAACGCCCGGCGGACCGCGTCGGCCTGCGCGGGGCCGGAGGTGGAGAACCCCACCGGGACACCGTCGGCGGCGAGTTCGGCCAGCGCGCCGATCAACCGGTCGTCATCGAACAGCGGACTGTCCACAGTGAGCGAGTGGACTTGGTAGAGGGAGACCGCTTTACCCAGCAGGTCAACGGTTTCCGCCCACTGCTCGCCGAACCGCGCCGCGGTGTGCTCCTTGACCTCGTGCACCTCCGCGTCGAGCTTCCACTCCCCTACGTAGCGGTAGCCCCATTTGCTCGACACCGTCACGTCCGCGGGGGCGCGATCGGCTAGCCAACCAGCGAGGAACTCCTCCGAGGAACCATACGAACGGGCGACATCGATCCACCGGACGCCCGCGCGGTACGCGTCGTCCAGTACGTCGTAGGTCGCCGCGCGCATCGCCTCGAACCCGCGTCCGGGCGGCAGCGCGTCGGCCGGGCCGAGGTTGATGTACGCGGGCCTGCCGAGCGCCGCCAGTCCGACGGCGATCCGGTCGCCGACGTGGGTTTCCGAGGCTGTCACCGGGCTCCTTCGTTCTTGTGGCGGAGGATCGCGAGCCACTGGCTCGAGTTCTGCGCCTGCCGATGGAGCTTTTCGAGGCGGGCCGCCGGGGCTCGAACGTAACCCTTGCCGAAGACGGGCGCGATCTGACGGAGGCTGGCGCCTTCCTCCCTGGCGGCGAGCAGTGCCCAGTCGGAGGCGTCGGCGCAGGCCGCGGAGGCGCGGCGCAGCTCCCCCAGGATCTCGATGAGTTCCGGGGCGCTCACCTCCCCCGCTCGTACGGCGGCCGCCGTCGTTTCCAGCCACGCCAGGACATCGGCCTCGGTGATCGGCGCGCGCGGGCGCCCAGCGGATTCGCTCACGGCCGATGAGTATAGGTCGTTATACGCACGGCGTGCGGGACCGCCACGCGGAGATGTGGGACACGTCGTCCGAAAACCGCTGGAGTACACAGTGGATTCCCGATTCACTGAGCCGGAAGACGCGAACTCGGGAGAAGGACAATTGGGACGTTTCAGTATCGCGATCCGGTTCGCGGCACTCGCGATCGTGTGGGGCGCGAGTTTTCTGTTCATCAAGGTCGGCCTCACCGGCCTGTCGCCCGCTCAGGTGGCGCTCTCGCGCGTCTGCCTCGGCGCGGTGGCCCTGATCGCCATCGCCGCTTGGCGCCGCAAGCCACTCCCCCGTGATCCGGCGCTCTGGGGCCATCTCGCGGTGGTTTCCGTGCTGCTGTGCGTGATCCCGTTCCTCCTGTTCTCCTGGGCCGAGCAGTACATCTCGTCCGGACTCGCCAGCATCTTCAACGCGACGACCCCGCTGATCACCATGCTCATCGCCGCCGCGGCTCTGCCGTCGGAACGGTTCACGAAGGCCCGGACGGCCGGCCTGATCCTCGGCTTCCTCGGCGTGCTCACCATCGTCGGGGTCTGGCAAGGGATCGACGTCTCCCACGAACTGACCGCACAACTGGCGTGCCTCGGCGCGACGACCTGTTACGGGATCTCGTTCGTCTACGTGCGACGGTTCATCTCCTGGCGGAATCTCGACGCGCCGACGATCGCACTCGGGCAGGTTTGCTGCGGTGCCGTCGTGATGCTGCTGCTCGCACCGTTCATCGCGACGACGCCGGTGCGCCTCGACACGCCGATCGTCCTCAGCATGATCGCCCTCGGCGCGCTGGGCACCGGGCTCGCCTACGCCTGGAACGCGTCGATCATCGCGGCGTGGGGCGCGTCGAACGCGTCTGCCGTGACTTACCTCACACCTGTCGTCGGCGTACTGCTCGGTGTCCTGGTCCTCGACGAACCCTTGGCGTGGAACCAGCCTGTCGGCGCACTGCTCGTCGTCCTCGGCATCCTGGCCGCACACGGACGGCTGAGCGTGCGCAAGAAGGTCCGGGAACCCGTCCCCGTGTGACGCGAAAGGGCCCTTCACCGCAAGCGCTGCGGCGAAGGGCCCTTTCGGCTTGCCCTCTACAGGTACTGACCGGTGTTCGTGGCGGTGTCGATCGCCCGCCCCGAATCCTGGTTCTTGCCGGTGACGAGCGTGCGGATGTAAACGATCCGCTCGCCCTTCTTGCCGGAGATCCGGGCCCAGTCGTCCGGGTTGGTGGTGTTGGGCAGGTCCTCGTTCTCCGCGAACTCGTCGACTATCGCGTCCAGCAGATGCTGCACGCGCAGGCCGGGCTGCTGGGTCTCCAGCACCGACTTGATCGCCGACTTCTTCGCCCGGTCCACGATGTTCTGGATCATCGCGCCCGAGTTGAAGTCGCGGAAGTACAGGACTTCCTTGTCACCGTTGGCATAGGTGACCTCGAGGAACCGGTTCTCGTCCGTCTCCTCGTACATCCGCTCGACCGTGTGCTGGATCATCGCGTCGAACGTCGCCCTGCGGTCCCCGCCGAACTCGGCGAGGTCGTCCGCGTGGATCGGCAGGCCATCGGACAGGTACTTGGAGAAGATGTCCTTCGCGCCTTCGGCGTCCGGACGCTCGATCTTGATCTTGACGTCGAGCCGGCCCGGCCGCAGGATCGCCGGGTCGATCATGTCTTCACGGTTGGAGGCGCCGATGACGATGACGTTCTCCAGGCCCTCGACACCGTCGATCTCCGAGAGCAGCTGCGGGACGATCGTGGTCTCCACGTCGGAGGACACGCCCGAACCGCGGGTGCGGAAGATCGAGTCCATCTCGTCGAAGAACACGATCACCGGGGTGCCTTCGGAGGCCTTTTCCCGAGCCCGCTGGAAGATCAGGCGGATATGCCGCTCGGTCTCCCCGACGAACTTGTTCAGCAGCTCCGGACCCTTGATGTTCAGGAAGTAGGACTTCCCGTCCGCCTTGTCACCGCGGGCTTCCGCGACCTTCTTGGCGAGCGAGTTGGCCACCGCCTTGGCGATGAGGGTCTTACCGCAGCCAGGAGGCCCGTAGAGCAGCACGCCCTTCGGCGGCCGCAATTGGTACTCCTGGTAGAGATCCGCGTGCAGGAACGGAAGCTCGACGGCGTCACGGATCTGCTCGATCTGCCGGGTGAGGCCACCGATGTCCTCGTATTGGACGTCGGGCACCTCCTCCAGCACGAGATCCTCGACCTCTGCCTTCGGCACGCGCTCGTAGGCATAGCCGGCTTTCGAGTCGACCAGCAGGGAATCGCCCGGTTTGAGGGGCTGTTCGGCCAGCGGATCGGAGAGCAGGACGACCCGCTCCTCGTCCGCGTGCCCGACCACGAGCGCACGGAGGCTGCCGCCCTCGACGTCCGGGGCCAGCACCTCGCGCAACGCGCAGACCTCGCCGATCCGCTCGAAGTCGCCGCCTTCGACGACGGTGAGCGCCTCGTTGAGCCGCAACGCCTGTCCGCGCTGCAGCGATGACACCTCGACCGCTGGTGAGACCGAGACCCGCATCTTGCGGCCCGCGGTGAACACGTCCACCGTGTTGTCCTCGTACGCGGTCACGAACACGCCGTAACCGCTCGGAGGCTGGGCCAGCCTGTCGACCTCCTCCCGCAACGCGAGCAACTGGCCACGCGCCTCGCGGAGCGTCTCGACCAGTTTCGTGTTGCGTTCCGTGAGTTGGCTCACTCGTTCCGACGCCTCGGCGAGTCGCTGCTCCAGCACTCGGTTCTGACGTGGCGAATCGGTGAGCTTCCGGCGCAGCAGGGCGACTTCCTCCTCGAGGAAGCGAACTTGACGTGCCTGCTCGTCGGACGTGATCTCGGCTCCGGTCGTTTCTGAAGGGTCGGCCTCCTCGCGCCGACCTCCGGGAAGGTCATGATGCATCGGGCACCTCCTCGGAGTGCTTTTCATTCCACGGTACCGGCGATCACCGACAATAAAAGGCCTTTCCGCATCACAAGATCGGCGCGTCGCGTTCCGGACGATCCCGCAGCACGTACCTTCACCACGCGCAAGGGGCCATCCCGGTGCCGGGTCGGACACTCCCATGGTCACAATCCGTCCACCTACCCTGACCTGCGGCGGAATACCCGGCTCCGTCCGGGTGCAAACGGGTTTCCGGTCTCAGTTCGGCCCTAATCGAGCGGCGATCCGGGTCGATGGCTAGCATCGAGCGACGTTCGCCGGGGAGGTCGACCGGCGCGTCGTGTTGAGCATTTTCGCAGAACAGCTAGGGGGCAACAGCCATGACTTACCCGCCGCAGCAGCCCGGCGGCTACGGACAAGATCCGTACGGCCAGCAGGGCGGGTACCCGCAGAGCGGCCCCCAGCCGCAGCAGGGATACCCCGGGGGTGGCCAGTACGGCCAGGACCCGTACGGCCAGCAGCAAGGTGGCTACCCGCAGAGCGGACCACAGCCCCAGCAGGGATACCCGGGCGGCACGCAGCAGTTCGGCCAGCCGGATCCCTATGGCCAGCAGGGCGGCTACAACGCGTACCCGCAGGAAGGCGGCGGTTACGGAGGCGAGCCGCCCAAGAAAAAGAAGACGGGCCTGATCGTCGGCATCGCGATCGGTGCGGTCGTGCTGGTCGGCGGTGGTGTCACCGCCCTCGTCATCGCGCTGAACTCCGGTGACGACAACCCGACCGCCGCGCCGCCAGCCAGCAGCGCGGCCCCGTCGGAGGCTCCGTCCTCGTCGTCACAGAAGCCGAGCTCGACCCGGAGCAAGTCCAGCTCGCCGAGCACGTCGGCGACCAAGAGCTCCGGTCCGGCGCCCGGCGGGAAAGCCACGCCTCAAGAGGTCTTCGAAAGTGCGGCGACCTCCTACAGCGCGGGCGACAAGAAGGCGTTCCTCGACCTGATCTGCCGCAGCGAGAACACCAAGGACGAGGGCAAGCCGCTCGACCCCATCAAGCTCGAGATCACCGAGCCCGCCAAGGAAAGCGGCGACCGGGCGACCGGCCGTTACCGCGCGACCCAAGGCACCAAGACGGCGGAAGGCACCATCACCGCGGCCAAGGAGTCGGAACTGTGGTGCCTCAAGGACATCAAGGCCGACAAGAAGTGACCCACCGGTGACGGTGAGCCACAAGCTGACCGCCGCCGCCGCGGTTTGTGGCGCGGTCGTGGCCGGGGTCGTGGTGGGGCTGCTGCTGGTGGCCCCATCCGGCTCCGACCCGGCCGCGTCGAGCACCGTCACGCCCTCGCCACAGCCGAGCTCGTCCCGTCCGGTCCCGGTGGATCCGGACGTGGCCGCCGTCGAGGTCGTCGGCAAGGCGATCGCCGCGGCCATCGTCAACCACGACGCGACGGCGTTCGGCAAGCTCACCTGCGTCCAGCAGTCCTCGGCCGATCTGGCCGAGCTCAAGCGGAAGTGGGAAGCGGCGGGCAAGGTTTCGGCGACCGTCCCCGACCCGCCCGCGGTAAAGGGCGACTCCGCGACCGTGACCGTGCACGTCGAGGGCGCGGGCGGCCAGAAGGACACGCCGTTCCCGCTCAAGAAACGCGACGGCGAGTGGTGCGTGCCCTGACATCGCGCCGATGCCGGGTCTTGCGGGGCCTTCACGGCCCCGCAAGCACAACCCGAGGGTCAGCCCTTGCCGGAGCGGCGGTGGACCCGAGGCGACACGGTCCCGTCGGCCAGACGGCGCGCCGTCAGCAGGAACGCGGTGTGCGCGACCATCCGGTGATCCGGCCGCACCGCGAGGCTCACGACGTGCCAGGGCCGCATGAGGGTCTCCCACGATTCCGGCTCGGTCCAGCACTGCTGGTCCCGCAAGGCTTCCGTGATCCGCGAAAGCTGTGTGACCGTCGCCACATAAACCGTCAGCACGCCTCCGGGCACCAGATGCGCGGCGACCGTCTCGAGCTGGTCCCATGGCGCCAGCATGTCGAGGACGACCCGGTCGACCTCGCCGGTGTGCGTCGACAGGTCCGCGACCGTGAGCGACCAGTTGTCCGGTTTGTGGCCGAAGAACTTTTCGACGTTCCGCTCGGCGTGTTCGGCGTGGTCGTCCCGGATCTCGTAGGACTGCACGGTGCCTTCCGCACCGACCGCCCGCAGCAGCGAACAGGTCAGCGCGCCGGAGCCGGCGCCCGCCTCGAGCACCCGTGCTCCCGGGAAAATATCGCCCCACATCACGATCTGCGCGGCGTCCTTCGGGTAGATCACCTGCGCGCCACGCGGCATCGACAACACGTAGTCCGGAAGCAGCGGGCGAAGCGCCAGATAGTGGCTGCCGCCCGCCGAGGTGACGACCGAACCCTCCTGCGCTCCGATCACGTCGTCGTGCGCCAGCGCGCCGCGATGGGTGTGATACTGCTGCCCCTCGGCGAGGACCATGGTGTAGTGCCGCCCCTTGGAGTCGGTCAGCTGAACCCGGTCACCAATACGAAACGGCCCACGGACCGACACTGAACCTCCACACGCGCGCGAACAACTGCTGAGCCCATGCGTCCTCGGCGGGAAAGAGTGCCTCGAACGGGACGACCGATCCTCGCAGGTGGCCGCACCGCGCTACGCCGGGGGTCGGCTCCGGGTCATCGCGGCACGCAGGTCCTCGCGCCGGAGCACTCCCGCGGGCCTGCCTTCGTCGTCAACGACGAGGAACTGCCACGCGGCGGTTTCCCGGACCCGCTCGGCGATCTCCTCCCCCGACTCCGAGGAAAGCAGCACCGTGTCGGCGCGGATCGGTTCCGCCGCCATCTCCGCGGGAGCGTGTGGTGACGTCCCGGCCAGTTGCGCGGCGGCCGTCTCGTCGAGCAGCCCGGCCGCGACGCCGTCGGCACGCACCAGGACCACCCCACGGCCCGCCGAAGCGGCCAGCGCGTCCGAGACGGGGCTTTCCGCGGGAAGCTGGAGAACGGGCCGGACGAGTTCGCTCAACCGCACGCCTTCGGGCCAGCCTCGACGTGTTTCGGCAGCGAGTTCGCTTCGTGCGCCGAGGATCACGAACCATGCCGTCACGACGCAGACACCGAGCCGGAGCCAGCGGTCTTCGCTGCCCGCGGCCAGCCCCCACAGCGCCCAGATGACCAGTCCCGCCGCGACGACGCCGCCACCGACGACCGCCGCCCGCGTGCCCTTCTCCCGGTGACCCGTCGCCGCCCAGACCCCGGCGCGGACCAGCCTGCCGCCGTCGAGCGGGAGCCCGGGAAGGAGGTTGAAGATCCCGACGGCGAAGTTCGCGACGGCGCATTCGGCGATGAGCAGCCATGCCGCGCTTTCCGGCGGGACGGCGAACATGAGCAGCGCGCAGAAACCACCGAGCAGCAACGAAACCACCGGACCCGCGGCGGCGACGAGCCCTTCCTGCCGCGGCTGGCGAGGTGTCCTGGCGACCTCGGAGAGTCCGCCGAGCAGGAACAGGCGCAGCCGCCGGACCGGGATGCCGAGGCGCAGCGCGACCAGGCAGTGCCCGAGTTCGTGCGCGAGCACCGAAAGTCCGAGAAGGACCGCGAACGCGGCCGCCAGCAGCCAGGAGGTCAGTGTCGTCGCTCCGGGCAGGAACCGTTCGACCAGCGGCGTGTAGAGCACCACGATGATCAGGGAGCCGATCCACCACGAAGGGGCCAGCAGCACGGGGATCCCGGAGACGCGGAACAGCAGGAGCCCGCCCTCTGGTGCCACGCCTCGTCGAGGCGGGCCCTGCTCACCCGTCACCGCCATGGACGAGAGCGTAGATGCCCAGGTGTGGGGTGCCGGTAACCCGCCCTTCCCGTCCGGGTGGTGTCGGTCATGCCGCTCCGGTGCGTTGCGGTCCCGAAACTGTCGGTGCCCGGCGATACGCTCACCCCATGCCCGACACCGACACGGTCACCGCCGATCCGCCGCCCGGCGCCGAAGTCCCGCGCCGTCGGCCGGCCCTGTCCCCGTCGCGTGCCAGCGACTTCAAACAGTGCCCGCTGCTCTACCGCTTCCGCGCGGTCGACAGACTCCCCGAGATCCCGACCAAGGCCCAGCTCCGCGGCACGCTGGTGCATTCCGTGCTGGAGCGGCTGTTCTCCCTTCCCCAGGCCGATCGCACGCCGCCGCAGGCCAAGGAGCTGCTCGCGCCGGCGTGGGAGGACCTGTCCGCGGAACGTCCGGAGTGGATCGAGCTGTTCGACCAGGAGGATCCCGAGGCCGTCACCTCGTGGCTCTCCTCGGCGGAGCAACTGGTCGACACCTACTTCGGCCTCGAGGATCCGCGTCGGCTGGAGCCCGAAGCGTGCGAGCTGCACGTCGAGATCGAGCTGGGCTCCGGGGTGCTGCTCCGGGGCTACGTCGACAGGCTGGACGTGGCGCCGACCGGCGAGATCCGCGTCGTCGACTACAAGACCGGCGCCGCGCCCCGCGAAATCGGCGAGGCCAAGGCGATGTTCCAGATGAAGTTCTACGCCGTGGTTCTCTGGCGGCTTCGCGGTGTCGTGCCGCGCCAGCTGAAACTGATGTACCTCACCGACGGGCAGTCCCTGGCCTACACGCCCGACGAGGGCGAGCTGATCCGCTTCGAGCGCACGCTGGAAGCGATCTGGCAGGCGATCCTCAAAGCGGGCAAGACCGGCGATTTCCGGCCCAATCCGAGCAAACTGTGCGCGTGGTGCGATCACCAGGCGCTCTGCCCGCAGTACGGCGGCACTCCCCCGCCGTATCCCGGCTGGCCGGAGCCGGACCCCGGTGAAGAGTCCGTTTTGGACCGTGCGGATTAGGCGGTGTCCGGTGAGACCGCGAACGGACTCACCGGACACGGCCTAGGGTGCCTTTGTGACAGAAGCCTTCTACGTGCCGTCAGGCGACGGCGTCTTCCTCCCGACCCCGCACACCGCCGGCCCGTGGACGCCGGACGCACAGCACTTCGGGCCGCCCTCGGCGCTGCTGGTCCGCGCGCTCGAAGAGCTCGACGCGCCGCATGCGAGCCAGCTGGCGCGAGTGACGGTCGAGATCCTCGGTCCCGCGCCGCTCAAAGAGCTTTCGGTGCGAGCTTCGGTGAAGCGACCGGGCCGGTCGGTCGAGTGGCTGGAGGCCGAGCTTTCCCACGGTGAGCGAGTCGTCGCCCGTGCCGCGGCGTGGCGGATCGCGACTTCGGACACCACCGCGGTGGCCACTCCCGAAGGTCCCCCGCTGCCGTCGCCGGACGGCCTGCCCGCGTCGAGCTGGCCGGAAAGCTGGCACGGCGGCTACCTCGACGCCGTCGAATGGCGGCGAATCAGCGGTGCGCTGGACACGCCCGGGCCGGCGACCGTCTGGGGCCGCCAGCGTGTCGCCCTCGTCGACGGGGAAAAGCCGAGCGCGCTGCAGCGGCTGTTCGTCCTGGCGGACTCCGGCAACGGGATCTCGAACTTCCTCGACCCGCGCGAGTGGTGGTTCATCAACTCGGAGCTGACGGTGCACCTACGCCGTCCGCCGCTGGGCGACTGGATCGGCGTCGACGCGGCCACGCTGGTCGGCCCGAACGGGATCGGCACGGCGACGACCACCCTGCACGACGCCTCCGGCCCGATCGCTTCGGGGGCCCAGGCGTTGTTGGTGCGGCCGCGACAGGCGGGCTGATAGACGCGCTTTCCGAGCCCGTTTCCAATAGCCTTCCCGGAACAACAGACGCAGGGAGCGCTTCGGCATGCAGATCACCTCGGTGGTCAACCAGAAAGGCGGGGTCGGCAAGACCTCACTCAGCGTGGGCGCGGCGGCCGCACTGGCCGAACGCGGCCGCCGGGTGCTGCTGATCGACCTCGACCCACAGGGCCACGCGACCACCGAACTCCTCGGGCTGGACGAGGTGGCTCCGAACATGCCCAGCCTGGCGAAAGCCCTGACCAAGGTGTGGAAGGGCCCGATCGAGGAGCTCGCCGTACGGCATCCGCGCAGCAACCTCGGGCGGGGCGGGGCGTTCGACGTCATCCCGACGTCGCCGGGCATGTTCGACCTGATCCGGCGGCTGGACCAGTTCCGCGTCCCCGGCTGGCAGCTGGCCAGGGTCATCCAGTTCGCGAACTACGACCACGTCATCATCGACTGCCCGCCCGCGCTCGACGTGCTGACCAACAACGCGCTGGCCGCTTCGCACGGGATCCTCGTGCCGGTGCAGCCGGACCGGACGAGCATTCGCGCGCTGCGCCTGCTTTCGGACCAGGTGCGTTACGTCGAACAGACCGTCGGCCGTCCGCCGATCGCCTACTACGGCCTCGTGCCGGGCCTGTACCGCCGCCCGATCTCGCACTACGCGGCGGCGGCGTTGCAGGAGCTGTACACGTTCGGGATCCCGATGCTGTCGCACGTGCCGCTCGGCGTCGTGATGAACGAGGCTGCGGCGCACGGTGTGCCCGTGACGACGTACGCGCCGGAAACCTTGCAGGCGCTGTCGTTCCGGGAGATCGCGGAGACGCTGGACGGCTACCTGCGGAACAATCCGGCCGCGACGATCGTGCCCGCGGACGAGGACTTCGTCTTCGAGGATTTCATCACCGAGGTGTCGGTGACCCGCAGCGCGAAAGACAACGGGACGCGCAAGAAGCTCTACGACCTCATGCCCAAGAAGCCGAACCGGCCCCGCTGACCAACGCCATGAAAGGTCCTTTCCTTGCAAAATTCGCAAGGAAAGGACCTTTCATGGCGTCTGCGACCGGGGGTCAGAGGCGGCAGGCCCGGATGTCCGAAGCCAGCACGGCCTTGGCGCCGGTTTCGGCGAGTTCGTCCATGATCCGGTTGACCTCCTTGCGCGGCACCATCGCCCGCACGGCCACCCAGTCTTCGTCCGCCAGCGGCGCGACGGTCGGCGACTCGAGACCCGGCGTGATCGCGATGGCCGCGTCGAGCAGCGGACGCGGGCAGTCGTAGTCCAGCATCATGTAATGCTGGGCGAAGACGACACCCTGCAACCGCGCCTTCAGCTGGTCCTTGGGCCGGGTGTGCTCGGTGCCCGCGCGCTGCAGCAGCACCGCCTCCGACACGCAGATCGGGTCCCCGAAGGCGACGAGGTTGTGCTGGCGCAACGAACGTCCGGACTCGACGACGTCCGCGATGGCGTCGGCCACGCCGAGCTGGATCGAGATCTCGACGGCGCCGTCGAGGCGGATGACCTCCGCCTCGACCCCGTGCTGCTTCAGGTTCTCGCGGACGAGCCGCGGGTACGACGTCGCGAGCCGCTTGCCCTGCAGGTCCTCGGCCTTCCAGTCCCGGCCCGCGGGTGCGGCGTACCGGAAAGTGGAACCGCCGAAGCCGAGGCCGAGGATCTCCTCGACCGGGGCACCGGAGTCGAGCGCGAGGTCGCGGCCGGTGATGCCGAGATCCAGCTCGCCGGATCCGACGTAGATCGCGATGTCCTTGGGGCGCAAGAAGAAGAACTCGACCTCGTTGACCGTGTCCAGCACGGTCAGGTCGCGGGCCTCATGTCGCTTGCGGTAGCCGGCCTCTCCGAGCATCTCCGACGCGGCGGCGGCGAGGGCTCCCTTGTTCGGCACGGCGACACGCAGCATTGTCTCTCCTTGGTTCTCCGGACGCGAATGCGTCACAGGTACCGGTACACGTCCTCTGTCGACAGTCCTCGGCCGAGCATGAGCACCTGTACGCGGTACAGCAGCTGTGAAATCTCCTCAGCGAGCCTGTCGTCGGATTCGTGCTCGGCGGCGATCCACACTTCGCCCGCCTCTTCGAGCACCTTCTTGCCCTGGGCGTGCACTCCCGCGTCCAGCGCGGCGACGGTGCCGGAACCGTCGGGGCGCGTACGGGCGCGCTCGGCAAGCTCGGCGAACAGCTCATCGAAGGTCTTCACAGTCTGGAGATCCTTCCATCCGCGCCCGCGTCGCGCTGCCCCGGGCCGGTGTGGTGCCGGTCGCGTCACACTTCGGTATTGGTGAACCCGCGTCCGCGATCGACGTCGGCAGAGCGCGACCTGGTAGAAACCCGTCCTACGGGCGCTCACGGCGCCCTGCCACCGCGATAGCGGGGCCTTCGGCCGGGCGGGTTCCGCGTTATGCGCGGTGCACGAGGCCCTCCGCAGCTCCGCCAACAGGCTCTCAGAACAGCACCGAGCCGCCGCGTTCGAAGTCGAGCAGGTGCCGCTTCCGTTCGACACCGCCGCCATAACCGGTGAGATCGCCGTTGGAGCCGATCACGCGGTGACACGGCACGATGATGCTGATCGGGTTCTTCCCGTTCGCGAGCCCGACCGCGCGCGACGCGGTTGGCCTGCCGAGCCGGTCGGCGAGCTGACCGTAGGAGACCGTCTCGCCATACGGGATCCCGAGCAGCCCTTCCCAGACCATCCGCTGGAACGCGGTGCCGCCGAAGCTCAGCGGGAGATCGAAGTCCTTCCGCTGGCCGGCGAAGTACTCCTTCAGCTGCTTCTCGGTGTCGACGAAGATCGACGAGCCCGGATCTGGATGGCCGAAGCTCTCCTCGACCGGACGGTGCCGCTGCTGGACCATGTACAGGCCGCAGAGGCTTTCGCCGTCCGCGACCAGGGTCAGCTTGTCGTACGGGCTGTCGATGACGGTGTGCGTGCGCATGGCGCTCCTCGAACTCAGGCGGCGGGTAGCCGGTTGATCGGGTGATCTCCGGTCGCCCAGAGGTGCTGAACGGCGTAGGCGCGCCACGGGCGCCAGTGTTCGGCGTGCGCGGCGAACGCGGCCGGGCCGAGCCCGAGCCCCTTCGCGGCGATCTTGACGCCGAGGTCGGTCGGGAGGAAGGCGTCCGGGTCGCCGAGCGAACGCATCGCGATGCTCTCGACGGTCCACGGGCCGAAGCCGGGCAGCGCGTGCAGCCTCTCCCGGGCCTGCTGCCAGTCACTTCCCGCGCTGAGGTCGAGTCCGCCGTCGTTCAGTTCGGCGATGAGGCCGAGCAGGGTCCGCTTGCGGCTCTGCGGCATCGCGAGGCTTTCCGGGTCGATCTCCGCGAGCGCGGCGGCGTCCGGGAACACGTGGGTGAGGCCACCGTCCGGATCGTCGACGGGTTCGCCGTGCGCGAGGACCAGCCGGGCGGCGTGGGTGCGGGCGGCGGCGGTGGACACCTGCTGACCCAGCACGGCCCGGACGGCGAATTCGTCGCCGTCGACCGTCCTCGGCACCCGCCTGCCGGGTGCGGCGGCCACGAGCGGCCCGAGTAGCCGGTCGGCGGCCAGCGCGTCGTCGACCGCGACCGGGTCGGCGTCGAGATCGAGCAGGCGGCGGCAGCGGCTGATCGCGGTCGAGAGGTCACGCAGGTCCGACAGCGTGAGACGGCAGCCGATGTAGCCGTCCTCCGGTTTGAGGGCGACGACGGCAGGGCCGTGCGGGAGCCGCAGCGTCCGGCGATACGCGCCGTCGCGCCATTCCTCGACGCCGGGGACACCGGTCGCGACCAAATGGCCGAAGAGGTTGTCCGGGAACAGCGGCTTCCGATACGGCAGGCGCAGGTTCAGCGTCCCGGGCGCGGTCGACGGCTCGGTGCGGCCCCGGGCCCGCAGTTCGGTCGGAGACAACGCGAAGACCTCGCGGACGGTGTCGTTGAACGTGCGGACGCTGCCGAACCCCGCCGCGAGGGCGACGTCGATCATCGACAGGCCGGTCGTCTCGATCAGCAACCGCGCCGTCTGCGCCCGTTGCGCACGGGCGAGGCCGAGCGGACCCGCGCCCAGTTCGGCACGCACATGCCGCTCCACCTGCCGGACGCTGTAGCCGAGCCGCGCGGCCAGGCCGCTGACCCCGTCGGTGTCGACGACGCCGTCGGCGATCAGCCGCATCGCCCTGGCCACCAGATCCGCGCGCTCGTTCCACCGCGGTGAACCGGGGCTGGCGTCCGGACGGCACCGTTTGCAGGCGCGGAATCCGGCCTCCTGCGCGGCGGCCGCGCTCGGATAGAACGTCATGTTCTCCGGTTTGGGCGGGACGACCGGGCAGCTCGCCCGGCAGTAGATCCGCGTCGTCAGGACGGCGGTGAAGAACCAGCCGTCGAACCGGGCGTCCTTCGCCTGGACCGCGCGGACACAGCGCTCGAAATCCTCATGCACCCGGTCAGCATCACCGACCGCACGGGCCGCGGTCTAGCGGAAATGCGACATGGCGGTCAGGGCAGGAGCGCGGTCAGCGCGGGCACGTCGAGACCGACCAGCGAGGAACGGAACACGCGCCGCTCTCCCGGTTCGACGTCGACGTCGTTCGGGATCACCACCACCGTGCAGCCCGCCGCGGCCGCGGAAGCCGCGCCCGGCGGGGAATCCTCGATCGCGACGCACCGGGAAGCCGGTACTCCCAGCAATTCCGTGGCCAGCTGATATGGCCTGGCGTCCGGCTTGTTCAGACCATCGACTTCGTCACCGCAGACGGTGGCGGCGAAGTACTCGCGGCCGATGGTGTTGAGGGCGAGTTCGGTCAGCGACCGTTCGGTGGAGGTGACCAGCGCCATCGGGACGCCGTTGACCCGCAACAGTTCGAGCAGCTCCTGCGCGCCGGGGCGCCACGGAAGCGGGCCGTCGAAGAGATTGGCCGTGCGCGCGCGGATCCACTCCCCCATCTCCGCGATCGACTCCGAGGTGACGGGCTTGGCGCACACTTCGAGCAGGAACGCGGCCGTGTCGTCCATATTGGATCCGACGAGACTCAGGCGCTGTTCCTCGGTCAGTGTGCCGCCGAGGGTTTCGACGGCCTCGTAGAGCGCGACGTCCCACAGCTTCTCCGAGTCGACCAGCGTGCCATCCATATCCCACAGCACGGCGGCGAGTCCGTCCGGTGTGGACGGTTCGGTCACGGCTCCCCCTCACGATCGGATAGACCTTCCGGGACCCACCGTAGCCGAGACGGATTCACGTCGGCGCCGCGGTTGTTGCCCGAAATGTCGTATTGCGTCGGCTCCGCGCGTTTCGTCGCGACGAAACGCCATCGGACATGCCCAACGGCGCACGGCCGCCTGGTCGTAGGCTGGTCCGGTGAGTGAGCCCGTCGACGAGACCCAGCGGCCCGGCCGCGACCAACCGGATGACACAAAGCCGATCATGATCGTCGCCTTCGAAGGATGGAACGACGCAGGTGACGCGGCCAGCCGGGCGGTCGAGCATCTCCAGCTCAACTGGGATGCGACCCCGCTGAGTGAGCTGAGTCCTGACGAGTACTACGACTTCCAGGTCAGCAGACCGACCGTACGCATGGTGGACGGCGTCACCCGGAGGGTCGACTGGCCGACCACGCGGCTCTCGGTGTGCCGCCCGGAGGGCATCAGCAGGGACATCGTGCTGGTCCAGGGGCCCGAACCGAATATGCGCTGGCGTGCCTTTTGCGCCGAACTGCTGGAGTACATCCAGCAACTCGACGTCGCCACCGTCGTCACCCTCGGCGCGCTTCTGGCCGACACCGCGCACACCCGGCCCGTCCCGGTCACCGGGACGGCGTACGACAAGGACACCGCTTCGCAGTTCGGCCTGGAGCTGAACAACTACCAGGGGCCGACCGGCATCGTCGGTGTCCTGCAGGACTACTGCGTGCAGGCGGGCGTTCCGGCGGTGTCGATCTGGGCGGCCGTGCCGCACTATGTCTCGCACCCGCCGTCGCCCAAGGCCACCCTCGCGCTGCTGCACAAACTCGAGGACGTCCTCGACGTCGAGATCCCGCTCGGCGCGCTTCCCGAGCAGGCCGAGGAGTGGCAGCGGACGGTCACCGAGATGGCCGAAGAGGACGAAGAGATCAGCGAGTACGTCCGGGGGCTCGAGGAGCGCGGTGACGCGGAGACCGAGTTCACGCTGGACGACGTGAGCGGGGACAAGATCGCGGCCGAGTTCGAGCGGTACCTGCGGCGGCGGCGCCCGGGTCAGGACGGTCCCGGACGGGGCTGAGCCCGCGGCACTTCTCAAGCGCTATGAAAGGCCCCTTCATTGCAAATTTTGCAATGAAGGGGCCTTTCATGTCATCCGGGTGGCCGCTCAGAAGATGCGCCGCAGCGGGATCGGACCCCGCGACCGCTTCCGCCATTCCCGCGGATAGCCGAGCGAGACCTCTTCGAACCGCACGCCGTCCGCCTCGGTGGAGCGCGGGATGTGCAGGTGCCCGTAGACGGCGACCTCCGCCCGGAAGCGCAGGTGCCAGTCCTCGGTCTCGGTCGTCCCGCACCACAGCGCGAACTCCGGGAAGTACAGCGGCTCGGTCGGGTGGCGGTGCAGCGGCCAGTGCGACATGAGGATCGTCCCGTGGTCCTCGGGGATCGCCTCCAGCCGTTCCGTGCTGATCTTCACCCGGTCGGCGCACCAGGCCTGCCTGCTGGGATACGGGTCGGGGTGCAGGAAGAACTCGTCCGTGCACAGCACGCCGGCCTCGCGCGCTTGCTCGATGGCGGCCAGCATCGGCAGCCCGTCGGCCGCGGGAGTCCGCCAGCTGTAGTCGTACAGCACGAACAGCGGGGCGATCGTCAGCGGCTTGTCCTGGTGCTCCCACACCGGGTACGGATCCTCCGGGGTGAGGACGTCGATCTCGCGGCAGCGTTCGACCAGATGCTCGTAGCGCGCCTGGCCGCGCAGCTGACATTCATCCTTCTGGGTGGTCCATAGCTCGTGGTTGCCGGGGACCCAGACGACCTTCGCGAAACGTTCACGCAGGGTCTTGAGCACCCCGATCACCGATTCGACGCGTTCGGCGACGTCACCGACCACGAGCAGCCAATCGTCCGGGGTTCGGGGGACGACCTCGTCGACGAGCGGGGCGTTGCCCTCATGGGTGACGTGGAGGTCGCTGGTGGCGAAGAGATGCGGCACTCCACCACCGTAGCTTCACCCGGACCGGGGAATCGCCGAAACCGCGTCACGACGTGGCCTGCCCGACGCCGACACGCCCAGAACGACCAACGCCGAGACGGTGTGCAGACCCGCCTGGACGTTCAGCAGCACTCCGGTGCCCAGCACGTTCACCAGCGCGCCCGTCAGCAGCGCGCCCAGCGCCGTGAACCCCGCCGTGCCGGCGAAGACGGTGCTCAGCACGCGGCCGGACCGTTCGGGGGACGCGGTCGTCTGGACCAGCGAGAGCAGCCCGGAACCGGCGAGCACTCCGGGGGCGCCGACCAGGCCGAAGAGCCCGATGAAGACACCCAGCGACGCGGTCAGTGCCGGCAGGTTCCAGATCACCGCCGACAGCAGTCCGAGCGCCAGTCCGCCCCAGCCGAGCAGGGCGGCGGGCGCGACCTTGCGGGCGACGGTGGCGACGGCGAACCCCGCGACCAGCCCGCCTAGCGCCTGCACACCGCGAAGCAGGCCGACGTCGCCTTCGGTGCCGTCGAGGATGTCGAGCACGAAGACCACGAACAGGACCAGGAACATCCCTTGCGCCAGGGACGTCAGCACCACGACCACCCCGGCGAGGCGAAGGCGTCCTTCGCGACCGATCTCGCGAAGCCCGTCAATCCAGGCTCGCAACACCGGTTCGTGCGGTCCTGCCGGTTTGGGCGCGGCGACGCGCGGAAATGGGCGCGCCAGCAGCGCCGAACCGATCACCAGCACGCCGAGATAGGCCACCACGACCCAGCCCAGGCCGCCGAATCCGAGCAGAAGCCCGCCCGCCCAGCCGCCGGCGAGCCGCGCGACGCTTCCGTTGATGCTCATGAGGCCGTTGGCGCCGATCAGTTCCTCGGGGGCGACCAGTTCGGGCACGAGCGCGTTGCGGGCGGGCTCGAACAACGAAGCCAGCCCCGCTTGCGCGGCCATGACCGCGTAGATCACGTACACCGGGCCGCCGGACGCGACGAACAGCAACGGCAGCGCCACGAACGCCTGGCCCGCGCACACCACGCACAGCACCAGCCGCCGGTTCCAGCGGTCCGCGATCACGCCGGCGACCGGGCTGAGCAGCACCGCGGGCACCAGGCCGAGGACGATGCTCAACGCCGTGGTGGCCGCCGAACCCGTCGCCTGGAAGACGAACACCGGCAACGCGATCTGCAGCATCCACTCGGCGGTCTCGGAGAAGAAGGCGGCGATCCACAACCGCGCGAAGGCGGGTTCCCTCAACGGTTTCATCTGCTCGGCTTCCCCTCGGCGTCGATGCGAAGGAACGCCCGCAGTCCCAAGTGGACCGGCAGGGCCTCCGCGGGAGTGTCTTCGCGGATCGCGCCGACGTAGGGCCGCACGAGTGCGTCGATCCCCCGCACCAGCTCGTCCAGTTCCGCCGCGGTCACCCGCAGCGAGTAGTTGTTGATCCCGGACGCGTCCCGCCACTCCTTGTCGAGCCGGTCTGCGGCGTCGAGATAGCGCTCGGTCAGCTCCTTCTCCCGCGCGAGGGTGGTGCCCACGACCGCCAGTTGCGCGCCGTGCAGCTCCGGGTCGTCGCCGAACTCGATGCCGACCTGGCACGCCCGCCAGGGCCGCTCACGGCCGTCCTCCCCCTCGACGCGTTCCACTAGGCCGTGCTGAGCGAGCTGACGGAGATGCCAGCTGCAGTTGGAGGCGGTCGAGCCGACGGCCGCCGCGCATTCGCTCGCGGTCCGCGGGCCGACCGCCATGAGGTGATCCACCAGCGCCGAACGCAGCGGATGCGCCAGCGCCCGCATCAGCTCGACGTCTTCGATCCGCTTGCGCGGCGGCAACCCGGTCATCACCCGATCCAATCTGAAAGGATTCTTTCGAAAGTTCTCTTTCAGACTCACAGGCGGCCGACGGGATGTCAAGCGAACCCTCGGATACCCTTGCCGAGACAGTTGCTGCACGCAGCAGTAACTGCACAGGTCAACTACTGCCTCAGGGAAGCACATGCCCGACCAGCGAGAACTCGCCACTGCGGCGGCTTTGGAGATCCCCCGGTTCGTCAGCGCGACCGTCCTGTTCCAGGCGGCCATGGCGGAGCGGCTCGAGATCAGCGCCACCGAGCTGCACGGCCTCCAGCTGGTCATCAGCGGCGCCGCGACCTCGCCGACCGAGCTGGCGCGAGCCCTCGGCATGACCACCGGCGCGGTGACCCGGATGCTCGACCGGATGGAGGCGCAGCGGCTGGTCGAGCGCGTCCCCGATCCCGCGGACCGCCGCCGGATCGCGATCCGTCCGCTGCCCGACCGGCTCGACGAAGTCGCCGGCCTCTACTCCCCCATGGCCCGGTTCTTCGGCGACCGCCTCGGCAGGCTCGACCGGCGTCAGCTCGCCGCACTCCTCGGCGTCATGACCGACGGGCGCGCGTTCGCCGAACAAGAGGCCACGCGACTGCGATCCGGCTCCCCCGAAAGAGGGGTTGACTAACGCTACATCGGTTGCGTTAGACTGCTCGCATCATGGACAACTGACATCGCACCTTCCCCGCTCCGAGGCGGCTTCGGTCGAGCACCGCTCCCGTAAGCCACGAGGCCCGGCAGGGATCCCTCATGTCCGCAGAAGCACGGTGATGTCGTATGTCTCTTTCCCTGATCGCCAAAGACCTCGTCCACTCCTACGGTGCCCGCGTCGTGCTCGACGGCGTGAACCTGACGGCTTCGGCCGGACAGCGGCTCGGACTGGTCGGAGAGAACGGCGTCGGCAAGTCCACGCTCCTGCGCTTGCTGGCCGGGGTCGAAGAGCCCGACGCCGGCGAGGTGCTGCGAGGCGACGACCTCGGATTCCTCTTGCAGGAGCTGCCTTTCGCGTTGACCGCGCGGTTCTCCGACGTCATCGACGACGCGCTCGCCGAAATCCGGCAAGCGTCGGCGAGGCTCGACGAACTGACCGAAGCGCTCGCTCGGCATCCGGACGACACCGCTGTGCTCGACGAGTACGGCACCGTCCTGGAATGGTCCCAAGCGCACGACCTCTGGGACGCCGACCGGCGGGCCGAGATCGTCTGCGCGGGTCTGGGGCTCGCCGGGATCGACCCGGCGCGCGAACTGGGCACCCTGTCGGGCGGGCAACGGTCGCGGCTCGGCCTCGCGGCGTTGCTGATCCGGCGGCCGGGCACGCTCATCCTGGACGAGCCGACGAACCACCTCGACGACGCCGCGATGGAGTTCCTGGAACAGCATCTCGCGTCGCTGACGGGTGTCCTCGTGCTGTCGTCGCACGATCGCGTGTTCCTCGACGCGGTGTGCACCGACATCGTCGACCTCGACCCCGCACTGGGCGGCCCGACCCGGTACGGCGGCACCTATTCCGACTACCTGGAGCAGAAACGGGCCGAACGGGCGCGCTGGGAGCAGCGCTACGCCGAAGAGCAGGACGAACTCAAGGAACTGCGCGAATCGGTGGCCGTCACCGCGCGCGCCGTGGCGCACAACCGGCCGCAGCGCGACAACGCCAAGATGCTCTACGACTTCAAGACCGGGAGGGTGCAGAAGCAGATCTCACGCCGGGTCCGCAACGCCCAGTTGCGGCTGGACGAACTGGAACGCGACCAGGTGCGGAAGCCGCCCGCGCCGCTGCGGTTCCAGGGCGGCCTGACCGGCGAACCCGGCGAGGACAAGACGGCCATCTCGGTGCGGGACATCGAGATCGCCGGACGGCTGCGGCTGGCGACCCTGGACGTCACGACGACGTCGCGGCTACTGATCACCGGCGGGAACGGCGCCGGGAAGTCGACCCTGCTGTCCGTCCTCGCGGGCTCGCTGACGCCGGACTCCGGGACCGTCCTTTCCGGACGCGGGGTGCGGATCGGCCTGCTGGCGCAGGATGTCTCGTTCGCCGAGCCGGAGAAGAGCGCACAGCGGACCTACGCCGAAGCCCTCGGCGAAGACGCTCCCCCGTTGCGCGGCCTCGGCCTGCTGGCCCCGCGCGATCTCGGGACCCGGGTGGGCGCGCTGTCGGTCGGGCAGCGGCGACGGCTCGCGCTGGCGTTGCTGATCGCCGATCCGCCGGAGGTCCTCCTGCTGGACGAGCCGACCAACCACATCTCGCTCACCTTGGCCGAGGAACTGTTCGCCGCGCTCGATTCCGCGCCGGGTGCCGTCGTCATCGCGTCACATGATCGGTGGCTGCGGCGGGATTGGGCCGGTGACCACCTCCAGCTGGAGGCCGGCCGCGTCGCCGTGTAGGGCGTTATACACACTGCTGGGGCGGGAACCTTCCCCGCCCCAGCAGTGTCTTCACAGCTCGATGCCGAGCAGCGCGTCGACGGCGTTCCGGATCAGGCCGGGGGCCGCCGGGTCGGTGCCGGAACGGTTCAGTGCCTCCTCCGCCCATGCGTCGACGGCCGCGAGCGCCTTGGGCGTGTCGAGGTCGTCGGTGAGGTGGTCACGCAGCCGCGCGACGGTGTCCTCCGCCGACGGACCCGTGCCGATGGAGACGGCTTCGCGCCAGCGCGCGAGGCGCGCTTCGGCGTCCGTGCGCAACTGCTCCGTCCACGGCCGGTCCTCGCGGTAGTGACCGGCGAACAGCGCGAGCCGGATCACGCCGGGGTCGACCTTGTCGGCACGCAGCCGCGAGACGAACACGAGGTTCCCGCGCGACTTCGACATCTTCTCGCCGTCGAGGCCGATCATCCCGGCGTGCACGTAATGCCGCGCGAACGGCCGGTCCCCCGCGACTGCCTCCGCGTGCGCGGCGCTGTACTCGTGATGGGGGAAGATCAGGTCAGAGCCGCCGCCCTGGACGTCGAAGCCGAGGCCGAGCCGGTTCACCGCGATCGCGCTGCACTCGATGTGCCAGCCGGGCCGCCCCGCGCCCAGTTCGGACTCCCACGACGGCTCGCCCGGCCGCGCCATCCGCCACAGCAACGCGTCGAGCGGATGCTGCTTGCCGGGGCGGTCCGGGTCGCCGCCGCGTTCGGCGAAGAACTTCGCCATGGTCTCGGCGTCGTAGTTCGACTCGGACCCGAAGTGCCCGGTCGCGTTGTGGGCGAAGTAGATGTCCGGGTACTCCGCGTCGTCGGCACGGTAGGCGCTGCCGTTCGACAGCAGCTTGGCGATGACCTCGACGATCTCAGGGATGCTCTCGACGGCCCCGACGAACTGCCGCGGCGGCAGCACCCGCAACGCGGTCATGTCCTCGCGGAACAGCGCGGTCTCGCGCATGCCGAGGACGACCCAGTCGTCCTTGTCCCGCTCCGCTCGCTCCAACAGGGGTTCGTCGATGTCCGTCACGTTCTGCACGTAGTGGACGTCGTGCCCGGCGTCCCGCCACAGGCGGTTCACCAGGTCGAATGTCAGATACGTGGCGGCGTGCCCCAGATGGGTCGCGTCGTACGGCGTGATGCCGCAGACGTACATCCGGGCGGTCGACCCGGGCGCCGTGGGGCGGATCTGCCCCGTCGCCGTGTCGTGGAGCCGCAGCGGACGGGGGGTGCCGGGGATACGGGGCACGTCGACCGATGACCAAGTCTGCATACCCCGACTGTAAGCGGAGCCGCCACGCCGTTCCCGTCCGGTGGGAGCCGGACACGGCCGGAGTAACGGAATCCGCTGGTCCGGCTCGCGCCGCAGGAAGCCGAACTGGACCGGTTCGGTCGCCTACGGCCGAGTTCGCGGCAGGTCCAGGTGGTCGTGAGTGG
>NZ_QHHW01000067.1:0-470 GCF_003947325.1 Amycolatopsis sp. WAC 01375 | reverse complement strand
CAAACTGTCGGTGGTCGGTTGTACGTTCTGTGTGTGGATACTTCTGACGCCGTTGTGGCGCTGCTCAAGGAAATGACCGAGTCGGATGTGTTGGGGGAGGTTATTGGTTCGCTGGATTCGTTGGGGGATAAGGATGTGGTGGATGTCGCGGTGGCGGCGCCGGTGGGGATCGCACGGTTGGAGGCGGTGCGGTTCCGTGCTATCGGACAGTTGGGGCGGCATCGTGGCGGGGTTTCGAGTGTGGTGCAGGAGGTGGCGTTCGCATTGTCCGTTGTGGACCGTCACGCAGGCACCCTGGTTTCCACCGCGGAGGCGTTGACCACCCGGCTGCCGCGGACACTCGGGTTGATGGACCGGGGTTTGGTGAATGGGTTCGGGGCGGCGAAGATCGCGGCGGCCACCTCATGGCTCTCCGACGAAGACGCCCGGGCCGCAGACGCTCTGTTGGAGGATCGCCTGGAGGGGAAGAA
>NZ_QHHW01000066.1:0-52878 GCF_003947325.1 Amycolatopsis sp. WAC 01375 | reverse complement strand
CCGCCACCCCGGCCCGGACCTGATCCCAAAATCTCACCCGCACCGACCGCGGCAACCACCGATGAACCCGCACCACCACAACCCCGCCCTCCATCACACGGTGTTGCAACAACCCCATGACCCCGAGCCTCCTTGAGGGACTTCCGGGCGCGCGCCCCCACGTCAGGTGATGATCGTGACGACCGGCTCCTCGGCTTTCGCGGCCGCCGCGAAGAAGGTCACCAGCTCGTCGTAGTAGCCGCGCACGTAGTCCAGCGCGTCGGGCTCGTCCCAGATCGACGGGTAGATCCCCTCGGCCTCGAGGTCCGAGAGCTCGACGCCCTGCGAGAGCTGATCGAACCCGGTCCGCGCCATCTCCGCCGAGATCGTCCGCACCTCGTCCGTGGTGAACCGCCGCGGCGGCCCGTCACTGTCGGCTTCCCCCAGCAGTGTCCCGCCCAGCACGAAGTCGACCTCGAACCCGGCACGCCCCACCAGGAACCACAGCGCGTGCCACGCTTTGTCGATGTCCACCGCCCGTTCGGTGCCGACGGCCTTCTCGGCGTACTCCCAGTACCGCTCGGGTTTCTCGCTCAGTTCACGCAATTCCCCGGGCGTGACCCGCAGATACGCGCCGCACATGCCCATCGGTCAGAGACCGGCCATGAGGTCGGTCTCCGTGATGCCAGGACCCTGCCCGGCGCGGATGAACCACTCGACGCCGAACGCCCCCGCGAAAGCCTCGTCCGGCATCGCGAGGAAGAAGGAGTCCTCACTGATCTGACTGGCGTGCGCGCGCATCGCCGCCCGCTTGTAGGGCAGGTACGCGGTGACGTCGACCCTCGCGGTCAGGATCGCTTCCGGCTTGCCGAACTCGGAACCGTCTTCGAAATCGGGCAGGTCCTCGGCCTTCAGCTGCCCTGTCCGCACCGCCTCCTCCATGCCGCGGCGCATCTCGTCACTGTTGCTCGTCGCCTCGTAGACCCGCGGCGTGCCCGCCAGCTCGGCCGCGCGCATGCCGACGCGATGCACCTGGATGTGGTCCGGATGCCCGTAGCCGCCGTTGTCGTCATAGATGGTCAGGACGTCGGCCTGCTCTTCGCGCAGGATCTCGGCCAGCCGCTGCGCGGCCTCCTCGACGTCGGCCTGCCAGAACGTGCCGGGCACGTCGTTGCGCGGCTCGCCCATCATGCCGGAATCGGTGTACCCCAGGAACTCCACCCGCTTGGCCCCCAGGACCTCGGCGGAAGCGTGCGTCTCCTGCACGCGGCGCTGCCACAACTCCTCTCCGTCGTCGAGGAACCCGTCCGGCACCTCGCCGACCTCCCCCCTGGTCGCGACGACGAGCACGACACGGTGACCTTCCTCGAAGGCCTTGCGCATGACGCCCCCCGCGACGATGCACTCGTCGTCGGGGTGGGCGTGAAAACTCACCAATGTGGCCATGGTGGGGAAACTACCGGGAGGCACCGACATATTCCGTCGTGAGTGGCGATTCGGGTTCTAACCCGAATCGCCACTCACGACCCCCACCGCTCACTCACGCCGGAAAGACCCGCCCGAGGAACTCCAGCGTCAGCGCCCAAGCCGCCGCGGCGGGCTCCGGCTGGTGGAACATCGGCGCCACATGGTTGTGGAACGCGTGTCCCGCGCCTTCGTGGATGTGGATCTCCGCGCCGTCATGGGAAGCCACCGCGTCGGCGAGCTTCCCCACGCCTTCGATGGGGATGTACGGATCCGCGCCGCCGAACTGGAACTGGATCGGGCAGGTGATCTTGTCCAGCAACGGAAGCTGCTCGGGCACCCGGGAGCCGTAGTACGAGACCGCGACGTCCGGGTCGCCTTCGGCGGCGGCCGCGTAGGCCATCGAGCCGCCGAGGCAGAAGCCGAAGACGCCGGCGCGGCCGTCGGTTTCGGGCAGCGCGCGCAGGGTCGCCAGGGTCGCGAGGACGTCGGTGACGGCGCGTGCCGGGTCGAGTTTGCCGGAGACCTCCATCGACGCCGAGACCCCGGCTTCGTCGTGCGTGGCCGACCAGCCGGGGGCGATCCGCCAGAACAGTTCGGGCACGGCGACGACGTAGCCGAGGGTGGCCAGGTCGGCGGCGACCGATTTGAGGTAGTCGTCGAGGCCGAAGATCTCCTGGATCAGCACCAAGCCCGGGCCGGAGCCGGATTCGGGCAGCCAGAGCGGGGCGTCGAACGAGCCGTCGGCGACGGTCACCTCGGTCATCGGGTTCCTTCCAGCGCGCGCACGAGACAGTCCGCCACGAGGGCGGCCTGCGTGCCGTCGGGGTCGAGGTCGGGATCGAAGATGGTCAGCTCCAGTCCGGCGGCGCCGGGGATCGCGAGCAGCCCCCGCAGCAGCTCGACGAGCTTGTCCGGGTTGAGCCCGCCGGGATCGGGACTGTCCACAGCGGACACGAATTCCGGGTCGAGGGTGTCGATGTCGATGTGGATCCAGAAACCGTCCAGCGGCGCGAAGATCTCGCGGGCGGCGGCGAGCGCGCCGTCGGTGCCGGACGCCATGATCTCCTGGCTGGTCACGACGCGAAGCCCGGCCTCCCGCGCCTCGGCGGACGCCTCCGCGCGAACACCGAGCACGAGGACGTCTTCGTCGCGGACGTATGGGCGCAGACCGTCCACATCGGCCAGTTCCGGCTGACCGCGACCGGTCACGACGGCGAGCGTTTCGCCGCCGACGTTGGCGACGTGATCGGAGTTGCCCAGGTGCCGGAAGTCGTCATGTCCGTCGAAGTAGACGATGCCGAAGCGTCCTTCGCGACGCAGGGTCAGCATCGCGGCGAGCGCGATCGAGCAGTCGCCGCCGAGCACGACCGGAAAGCCGCCGTCGGCGCGGATCTTCGCGAGCCGTCCGGCGAGTGTCTCCGTGTAAGCCGCGATCCCGGCCGCGTTGCGCACGCCGCCATCGGGCGACCGGGCGGGCAGATACCGCGGCGGGGTGACGACACCGCCGTCCCTGGCATCCAGACGGGTGAGCAGGCCGTGGTCACGCAGCGCGCCCGGTGCCTTGTAGCAACCCGGGACCACACCTTCGGCGGGCGGGCGCAGCCCGAGATTGGACGGCGCGTCGAGTAGTACGAAATTCCCCATGCCCACACCGTAGTAGTGACGCCTGGTGTCACGCCGTCCGTCCCTTTAGGTTGAAGGGACGGACAGAGGAGGCTCAATGGCGGAGCGGACGAAATACATCCTCGACGAACAGGACATGCCGACGAGGTGGTACAACGTCATCCCGGATCTGCCGGAGCCGCCACCTCCGCCACTGCATCCTGGCACCCGCGAGCCGATCGGCCCCGACGACCTCGCGCCGCTGTTCCCGCAGGCGCTCATCGCCCAAGAGGTCACCACGGAACGGTACGTCGACATCCCGGAAGAGGTCCTGGACGTCTACCGGCTCTGGCGGCCGTCGCCGCTGTTCCGCGCGAGGCGGCTGGAGAAGGCGCTCGGCACTCCCGCCCGCATCTACTACAAGTACGAGGGCGTCAGCCCGGTCGGCTCGCACAAGCCCAACACCGCCGTGCCGCAGGCTTTCTACAACGCCGCGGAGGGTGTCAGCAGGCTGACCACGGAAACCGGCGCCGGACAGTGGGGAAGCGCGCTCGCGTTCGCCTGCGCCACCTTCGGGCTCGAATGCGAGGTGTGGCAGGTCCGCGCCTCCTACGACCAGAAGCCGTATCGCAAGCTGATGATGGAGACCTTCGGCGCCACGGTGCACCCGAGCCCGTCCGAGCTGACCGAATCCGGCCGCGCGATCCTGGCCGCCGACCCGAACTCGACCGGGAGCCTCGGCATCGCGATCAGCGAGGCGGTCGAGCAGGCGGCGCAGGCGGAGAACACCCGTTACGCGCTCGGCAGCGTGCTCAACCATGTGCTGCTGCACCAGACGATCATCGGTGAAGAGGCGCTCAAGCAGTTCGAACTGGCCGGGGACACCCCGGACGTGCTCGTCGGCTGCACCGGCGGCGGCTCCAACTTCGGCGGGCTCGCCTTCCCGTTCCTGCGCGAGAAACTCGCCGGGCGGATGGACCCGGTGATCCGCGCGGTCGAACCGGCCGCCTGCCCGACCCTCACCCGCGGGAAGTACGCGTACGACTTCGGGGACACCGCCGGGTTGACGCCGTTGCTGAAGATGCACACGCTCGGTCACGACTTCATCCCCGACCCGATCCACGCCGGCGGCCTGCGCTACCACGGGATGTCGCCGCTGATCTCGCATATCTACGAACTCGGGCTGATCGACGCGATCGCCGTCGGGCAGGAGGACTGCTTCGCCGCGGGCGTGCGATTCGCCCGAACGGAGGGCATCATCCCGGCACCCGAGCCGACCCACGCGCTCGCCGCGTGCATCGAGGAAGCGTTGCGGTGCAAGGAAACCGGGGAGGAGAAGGTGATACTGACCGCGCTGTGCGGGCACGCGCACCTCGACCTTCCCGCGTACGGCGCGTACCTGGCGGGCGACATCTCCGACCACGCGCTGTCCGACGAGGTCCTCGCGAAGTCCCTCGCCGGCCTTCCCTGATCGCATTTCGTCACCTACTTGCGGTCACTACCGCAAGTAGGTGACGAATTGCGGGGGTCACTGACCGCAAGTAGGTGACGAATTGCGGGGGTCAGCCGGTCACCTGGTAGCCCGAAGTCCGGTTCCGCCCGGTGTTCTTGGCCTCGTACAGCGCCCGGTCCGCGGCGGCGAGCACGGCGTCCAGGTCGGCGACGCCCGGCCGGTCGGCGAGCCCGATCGACACGGTGACGTGCTCGGGCAGGTCACCGGCGCGGGAGGCCACGCTCGACCGGATCCGTTCCGCGATCGCGTGGGCGTACACGGCGGACGTACCGGGCAGCAGGACGACGAACTCCTCCCCGCCGAACCGCCCGACCAGATCCGTGCCGCGCACCTCGGTGCGCAGGGTTTCCGCGATCGCCGCCAGGTACTGGTCGCCGACCAGGTGCCCGTGGCGGTCGTTGATCAGTTTGAACCGGTCGACGTCGACCATCAGCAGGCTGGTGTGCCGCCCCGCGCGCCGCGCGCGGTCGAGTTCGTCGGCCGCGGCCTCGCGCCACGCCTTGGCGTTGAGCAGCCCGGTCTTGGCGTCACTGCGTGCCTGCCGTTTCAGCTGCCGCAGCAGCACGCCGCGGTGCAGCACCAGGGTGATCCCGACGACGAGCAGCAGCACCACCGGCCAGTCCCGCAGCGCCCACGCCACGATGATCCCGAGTGCGATCGTCGCCGCTTCGAGCGCGTACTCGAACGGCTGCGCCAGCGCGTCGCGCAGCCGCTCGTGCGGGGTGCCGTAGTGCACCGCGACCGTCATCAACGCGGTGTTGACCAGCAGGAACACCCCGCCCGCCGCGACCACCGACCCGAAGGAGGACTCGTCGCGGGGGAGGACGTCGAACGGGGCCGCGTACCGGGAGAGGAACGCGGCGGCCGCGAAGCCCGCGAGCACGGTCGCCGAGGCGGAGAACGTGCGCCGGAACAACGGGTTCGGCTGCCCGCGGAACCAGCGGTAGAAGAACGACACGGCGATGACCAGCGCGGCGAGTGCCGGGTGCACCAGCAGTACGGCGGCGAAGGTCCAGACGCTGTCGAGCGAGATGTGCGGCGTGCCCGCGAACCGTTCCCGCACCCGCTCCACCGGACGTGACAACTCCGTGTACAACACGGCGCTGGTGATCAGGATCGCGAAGGGGATCGCGTCGCCATGGGTGAACGGGACGCGGACAAGAGACCAGGCGGATCCGGCGATCGCCGCGACGTCCACCAGGAGGACGAAGCCGATCAAACCGCGGTGGGGTAGCCGCCACAGCGCCCAATTCGTTAGCGCCACGGAGTCGAACGTAATCGGTTGGATACTAGGTGTCACTACGCTGTATGGGTAGGCGTGGGTGCACCACGCGTGACCGGCATCGGGGAAGTGGAGGGGGTGAGCTCCATGCGCGGGCAGAACTGGTGAACACCCGGTTCCGGTCAAAGGGGGTGAAGCGGGGCCACGTGGCGCCAAGCCCGGGTGGCCGGAACAGCCACTACGACACCGGCGAGTGCGATGACCGAGACCGTCGTCGCGGGTGAACCGAGTACGCCGACGAGCAGGCCGCCGGCGATCAGCCCGATTCCCTGCACGGCGATGAGTCCCGACCCGGCGAGGCCGAAAGCCTGGCCTCGTTCGGTGTCGGGCACCAACCGCATGAACGTGGTGCTCGCGGTGACCTGGTAGGCCGCGCACATCCCGGACAGCACGAGCAGTCCGGCGGCGTAGGGGAGCGAGGGCCGGAACCAGAACGCCGCGAGCGGCACGATCGCGCCGAGCGCCAGCCGTCCGACCATGCGCAAGCGGACTTCGGGCCGCACCAGGCGGCCCAGTACGAACACCCCGAGCACGATCCCCGCGGGATGCGCCGCGAGCAGCAGTCCCGCCGTCACCGCCCCGCCGCCGATCTCCGCGGCGTACGGCACGGCCAGCCCTTCCGGCACGATCACGAATCCGGCCAGCCACGCGAGACCGACCAGCGCGCGCAACCGGCGGTCGTGCCAGATCGTGCGGGCGCCCGCACGAAGCCGCCGCAGGGTCGACGTCGCGGGGCCGCGCGCACCCGTCGCGGGGCGGGTGCGGACACCGAGGCGCAGGACGATCGCCGAAACCCCGAACGTGACCGCGTCGAGGGCGAGGCCCTTTCCGGTCCCGACCGTGGCGATCACCGCGCCGCCGAGGGCGAACCCGGCGAGCTGGCCGATCTGGTTGGTGATCTTCAGCAGCGACTGGCCGAGGACGTACTGATCCCCGCTGAGCACCGACGGCAGCACCGCGGCCTGTGCGGCGGTGAACGGCGCGTTGGCCAGTTGCACCACCACCAGCACGACGGCGAGCACGGGCAACGGGATCCCGGGGATCGCGAGCACCGCGACCAGGAGGGCCCGGACGACGTCGGAACAGACCATCACCGCGCGGCGCGGGAACCGGTCGGCCAGTCCGCCGAGCAATGGCCCGCCGGCCAGGTCGGGCAGGTACGTGAGTGCGTAGGTCAGCGCGGGCCACGTCGCCGAACCGGTCCGCTCGAACACCAGCACCGACAGGGCGACCCTGGCCACCTGGTCCCCGAGGATCGACTGGAGTTCCGCGAACCAGATCGCCCGCAATTCACCGACCGCGAGGATCTGCCGGAAGGTCGCCTGGGAACTCACGAGGTGACCACCCCCACTCGGTCGGGTGAGTCACTCAGCGTACCGCCCTGGACGCACGTGGTGAAGCATCGCAGTACATGAAGGGGGTCTTCAAAGTCGCATAACCGCAGGTCGGCGGCGCTCATGCGTGATGTGAACCGGGCCATCGTCGACTGTCCGCAGGGGGCGTGAGTGGTTAGAAGGGTTCTGGCCAGGTACCTGCTGGGGGTGGGCCGGGTAGCGGCCAGTCCGTGAAGGACTCCTTGAGGGACCCAGGGTCCCTCAAGGAGTCCTTCACGGACCCCGGAAGGCCATCACGGGCCTCAGCGGCATCGCCAGCCACAAACGGCGGCGCGAAGGACCCCTTACCTCGGCTCAGCCGAGGTAACCCGACCTTCACACCTTCCCCAGTACATGAAGGCCCCCATCCTTGCGCCAGGCGCAAGGATGGGGGCCTTCATGTACCTCACGCGAGCAAAGCCGCAAGCCACGCGCAGGTACCTAAGAGACGGTTCGCTCCAACCCTCCGAAACACTCACGACCCCTCCGCGAAACGCCCGAACCGGACACTGCCGCCCCGAAGCCGTCCCCTGTGGACAGTCGAGAAGGTGGCCGGCCACTGTGACGAGCCGCCTCCACCCCCGCCGCCCACTTGACCAGCGGTTATGCGACTTTGCCGGGTCCCTGCGCTAAGACGCGATGCAGGGACCTTCACGCGCTAGGGACTACTGCTCCGTGCCGCAGGTGATCTTCGGCTGCGGGTTGTAGTGCACGTTCCGGGTGTGGCGCCGCACCTCGCGGCCGCTCGCGGCGTCCTTGATGACCCGGGTGTCCGACGTGGTGAAGCCGGGCGCGCCGTTGCTGGGCTTGCAGTTCTCGGCGGGGCCGGGCTTCGTCGGCGGCTCGGACGGGTTGGTGCGGCCGCCGGGGATCGACTCGACGGTGTACTTCTTGGTGCCCCACAGCCGGATCGTGATGTCCGACGGCGACCAGATGGTCTGGATCGCGACGCCGGTGTCACCGTCGTTGGTGAACTTGAGGTCGATCACGCTGCCGCCGTTGTGGTTCTGGAACACGGTCGCCTCACGCGCGGCGGGGTAACGGCTGATGTAGTAGCTGTGTTCCTTGTGTTCGGTGTCCTTCATGCCGGCGAAGTACGAGGCGTTGTACAGCGTGGTCGCGAACTGCGAGATCCCGCCGCCGACCTCGCGGCCGGGCGCGCCGTCCTTGATGACGCCGGCCTCGACGTAACCCTGCGCCGCGCCGCGCGGCCCGGTGAACCCGTTGAGGCTGAACGTCTCGCCCGGCTTCACGATGGCGCCGTTGACCTTCTGCGCCACGACCCGGATGTTCGTCCCCGAGTCCGGCGCGAACCCGCCGGTCTTGAACTCGCTGACGACCTCCGTGATGCCGAGCTGGTTCGCCTGCTCGGTGGTCACCTTGGCCGGGGTCTTCTTGTAGGTCACCGGTAGCTCACGGGGCGCCGCACGCTTGAGCACGTCGAGTACCGGCTTGAGGCTGGGCTCCCAGTCGACGACGTTGGCGTCCTCGGAGGGCTGGACGGTCGGCTTGCCGCCTTCGAAGACGATCTGCGCGTCCTTGCCCTCCTTCTCGGTGGACTTCAGCTGCGGCCCCGCGGCCTCGATGATCTTGTTGTTGTCTACCTTCGGGTTCAGCACGCCGCCGTCGGCGGGTTCGAAGGTCAGCGCGCCCGCGATGTCCGCGGGTTTGACGACCGCGTCCTTGCCCTCGCCCTTGATGACCATCGGCGACGCCACGGCGGGCTTGGCGATCTGTTCGAGGGCGGCGTGGACGGCTTCCGGCGACACCTTGACCGGGGTCTGGGTGACCGCGAGCGTCAGCGGCTCACCGCCTGCCCAGCGGTCGAGGATCGTCCGCTTGGCGGCCTCGACGTCGAGTTTCTGCCCGGTCTTGGGCTCGACGGCGACCGGCTTGGCGTCCTCGAAGCGGACGGTGCCCTCGATGGGGTCACGGTCGACGTTGCCGCGCAGGTTCTCCAGCGCGGCGGTGAGCTTGGCGTCGTCGGTCTGCGTGACGACGCCGACCTCGGTGGTCGAGAAGAACGACGCGATCCGCGTGAACGGGTTCAGCGACTGATCGCCCGCCTGGTCCAGGGTGGCGGGCCAGTCGAGGCGCAGGCCCGCGTTGTTCGGCGCCAGCGACTCCTCGGCGTCGCCCGCGACGATCTTCACCGGCCGGGTCAGCCGGGGCTCGATGCCACCCCGGAGCTCCTTCTCGGCCGCCGCGCGGTCCATCCCGCCGACGTCGACCCCGGCGACGGTGACGCCGCGGGGGACGCTGCCCTGGGAGACCAGTACGTCGAGGGCGTACGCGACGACCAGCAGGCCGAACACACCGCCGCCGATGAAGGCGGCCTTGCGGTAGCTCCGACGGCGTTTCGGTGGCGCGGGCTCCTCCGGCGTGGCAGACTCCGCGAACCCGGGCGCGACGACCGGGAGAATGTCCGTCTGCTCGGCATGGGACTCGGGCCAGCGCGGTTCCTGCGGCAACTCTCCACCCTCCACGGTCCGGCGAGGCCGGGCGTCGTGATCGAACATCCGGGCTTTCCCTACGTTCCGGACGTAGGTTCAAGATACGGGGCACGTTTTGTGGTCGTGCAACTCGCCCGGTTGGGTGAGCGGGTCACTCCGTCGGGTGGTCACTGGGCGTCAGGTTCCGGATTTTCGCCCACTCTGGCGAGAAAGTCGAAGTCACAGCCCTCGTCGGCTTGCGTGATGTGTTCGGAGTACAACGCGCCGTAACCCCGTTCGAAGCGTGGGGGCGGCGGGGACCACCGTTCCCGGCGGTGTTGCAATTCCGCATCATCGACGTCGATGCTCAGTCGTCGCGACGGGACGTCCAAGGTGATCGGATCCCCGTCGCGGACCAGCGCGAGCGGTCCGCCCACATGGGACTCCGGCGCGACGTGCAGCACGCACGCGCCGTAACTGGTGCCGCTCATCCGGGCGTCGGATACGCGGACCATGTCCCGGACCCCCTTGGCCAGCAGGTGATCGGGCAGCGGCAGCATCCCGTACTCGGGCATGCCGGGCCCGCCGAGCGGACCGGATCCGCGCAGCACCAGAACCGACTCCTCGGTGATGCCGAGAGCGGGATCGTTGATGCGGTTCTTCAAGTCCCGGTAGTCGTCGAAGACCACCGCGGGTCCAGTGTGGACGAGCAGCCGGGGATCGGCGGCGAGGTGCTTGATCACCGCGCCCGACGGCGCGAGATTGCCGCGCAGCACCGCGACTCCGCCTTCGGTGGCGACCGGGTTTTCGCGGGTGCGGATGACGTCGTCGTCGTGCACCTGCGCCGTTTCCAGGTTCTCGCCGAGGGTCCGGCCGGTGACGGTGACGCGATCGGTGTGCAGCAGATCGGTCAGCCGCGAGAGCAGGCCGGGAAGCCCGCCCGCGTAGTAGAAGTCCTCCATCAGCCAGTCGCCGCCAGGGCGGATGTTCGCCAGCACGGGGACCCGGCGCGCGATCGCGTCGAAATCGTCGACGGACAACGGGATCCGCCCGCGACCGGCCATCGCGATCAGGTGGATGACGGCGTTGGTGGAGCCGCCCAGCGCCAGCACGGTGGTGATCGCGTCGGCGTACGCGCGTTCGTCGAGGATCTTCGTGATGGTGAGGTCCTCCCACACCATGTCCACCACGCGCGCGCCGCTCGCCGCGGCCATCCGGTGGTGCGCCGAGTCGACGGCGGGGATCGACGCCGCGCCGGGCAAGGTCAGCCCGAGCACTTCGGCGACCGACATCATCGTGGACGCGGTCCCCATCGTCATACAGGTTCCGGGGGAACGCGCGAGCCCACGCTCCAATTCGGACAGTTCCTCGTCGCCGATCAGCCCGGCCCGCTTGTCGTCCCAGTACTTCCACATGTCGGTGCCGCTGCCGAGTACCTCGTTCCGCCAGTGCCCGCGCAACATCGGCCCCGCGGGGACGAAGATGGCAGGCAGGCCCGCGCTCGCCGCACCCATCAGCAACGCCGGTGTCGTCTTGTCGCAGCCGCCCATGAGGACCGCGCCGTCGATGGGGTAGGACCGCAGGATTTCCTCGGTCTCCAGCGAAAGCAGGTTGCGGTAGAGCATCGGTGTCGGCTTCTGGAAGGTCTCCGACAGGGTCGCGACCGGGAACTCCAGTGGGAAACCGCCCGCCTGCCACACCCCGCGTTTGACCTGTTCCGCGCGTTCGCGCAGATGCAGGTGGCAGGGATTGATGTCGCTCCAGGTGTTGAGGATCGCGATGACGGGTTTCCCGAGGTGCTCCTCCGGGTTGTAGCCCAGTTGCCTGCTCCGGGCCCGGTGGCTGAAGCCGCGTAGTTCGTCGCCGCCGAACCAGCGGTGGCTGCGGAGTTCCTCGGGGTTCCTCATGACACCGAGTATGACATCTCATATATGATCTGCTCATGCCATCGACCTTCAGCCTGCCCGCCTCCCGCACCGAAGTGGTGCTCGAGGAGATCCGCCGCGGCATCCTCACCCGGGAGTTGAAGCCCGGCCAGCCGTTGGTCGAAGCCGAACTCGCGGCCCGGCTCGGCGTGTCGAAGACGCCGGTCCGCGAGGCGCTCAAGGTGCTGTCGAACACGGGACTCGTGATGTTCAGCCCGTACAAGGGTGCTTCGGTGTGCGTGGTGGACGCGGAGCTGGCGAAGTCCGTTTACGACGTCCGCATGGTGCTGGAGCCCGAAGCCGTGCGGCGGTCGGTGGAACGCCGCTCGCCGGACTTGCTCGAAGACGCGGCGGAAGCTTTGAAGGAGGCGTCGGCGGCGATCTCGGACAAGGATCAGGCCGCGCTCAGCCTGCTCAACCGCCGGTTCCACCGCGCGCTCTACAGTGGCTGCGGCAATCCGCTGATGGTCTCGATGCTGGACGACCTCAGGGATCGCGCCGCGCTGATCTCCGTGGTCGGCTGGGAGACGAATCCCAGCTGGCGCAAGGAATGGAACGAGCACAAAGCGGTACTGGCGGCGGCGAAGAAGGGTGATGCCGAGGGCGCGGCGGGGCTGCTGCGCGCGCACATCGGAGACTTCCTGGACCGGATACTCGGGGCGATCGGAGAAGAATGACGCGCCTGCTGCTCATCGCCGACACACATCTGCCATTGCGTGCGAAGGCGCTGCCGGATCAGGTCTGGCGCGAGGCCGAAGCGGCGGACGTCGTCGTCCACGCCGGAGACTGGGTCGAGGTCGCCCTGCTGGACGAACTCGAGGCCCGGAGCAAGCGGCTCATCGGGGTCTACGGCAACAACGACGGCGCGGATCTGCGGGCGCGGCTTCCTGAGATCGCGCGGGCGGACCTCGGCGGCGTCCGTCTCGCGGTCATCCACGAAACCGGCGGCAAACAGGGGCGCGAGCGTCGCTGCGACGAACAGTTCCCCGGCACCGACGTCCTCGTGTTCGGGCACAGCCACATCCCCTGGGACACGGTCACGCCGAACGGGCTGCGGCTGCTGAACCCCGGTTCGCCGACCGACCGGCGGCGGCAGCCGTTCTGCACGTATCAGACCGCCGAGATCCGCGACGGCGAGTTGCGCGACGTCGTTCTGCATGAGCTGCCTCTTCGCCGCTGACGGGGTAGACAGGTAGCCATGGAACCGGCGCAGGCGTTGAGGGAGATCGCGTTCCGGCTGGAGCGCGCGGGCGAGCCGACCTACCGGGTGCGTGCCTTCCGGCAGGCGGCCTCGGTGATCGCCAAGGTCAAGCCGGATGACCTGCGCAAACGTGCCGAGGCAGGCACGCTGACCGCGTTGCCGAACATCGGCAAGGCGACTGCGGCCGTCGTCGAAGACGTCCTCGCCGGACGCCGGCCCGCGTACTTCGAGAAGATCGGTGAGCCGAAGCTGCCCGACGGCGGTCCGATGCGGGCGGCGTTGCGCGGCGACTGCCACACCCATTCGGATTGGTCCGACGGCGGGAGCCCGATCGAGGAGATGGCCGAGGCCGCCCGCGCGCTCGGCCACGAATGGATGGTGCTGACCGACCACTCACCGCGTCTCACCGTCGCCAACGGCCTCTCGCCCGAGCGGCTGCGGCGGCAGATGGACGTCGTCGCGGAACTGAACGAGACGATGGCGCCGTTCCGGATCCTGCACGGCATCGAGGTCGACATCCACCTCGACGGCACGCTCGACCAGGAGGAAGACCTGCTGGAGCAGCTGGACTTCGTCGTCGCGAGCGTGCATTCGAAACTGCGGATGCCCGCGCGGGAGATGACGCCGCGGATGATCGCCGCCGTCCAGCATCCGCGGGTCCGGGTGCTGGGGCACTGCACCGGGCGGCTGGTGATGGGCGGCCGCGGGAAGCGGCCCGAATCGGAGTTCGACGCGGAGGCGGTGTTCACCGCTTGCCGGGACAACGGGGTCGCCGTCGAGATCAACTCGCGTCCCGAACGCCGGGACCCGCCGACGCGATTGCTGAACCTGGCCGTGGACCTGGGCTGCGACTTCGCCATCGACAGCGACGCGCACGCGCCGGGCCAGCTGGACTGGCTCGTCTACGGCTGCGCGAGGGCCAACGAACTGGGGATCGAGCCGGACCGGGTGATCAACACGCGGACCGCCGAGGACCTGCTGGCGTCGTGAGTGGCGATTCGGGTTCTGGCCAAGGGCGTTTCAGGACCTACTGGAGGTGAGCCGGGTAGTGGCCGGTCCGTGAAGGACTCCTTGCTCGGCTCAGCCGAAGAAACTCGACCTTCACACCTTCCCCAGTACATGAAGGCCCCCTTGCTTGCGCCTGGCGCAAGGATGGGGCCCTCATGTACTTCACGCGAGCAAAGCCGCAGGCCACGGGTCGTGAGTGGCGATTCGGGTTCTAACCCGAATCGCCACTCACGACCCCCGGCCGGGCAGCGACGCGCTAGTTGATCTCGTACGGGTCCCCGTACACCGCCCACTTCAGCGGGGTGTGCAGGTCGAGGTTGCCGTCGTTGAGCCACACGAGCTGCGCCGTGTCGATCCGCGACGTGTCCGCGTGCGCCTCCTCCTGCTTCATGACGATGCGCCGCGCGTCGAGGAACGCCTTGAGGTACGCCGTCTCGTCACCGTCCTGTGCGGGCGGCTTCGCCTGCTGGAGTGCGGCCGAGCGGATGCCGCCGAAGCTCGCCTGGCTGGTGCCCGGGCCGTGCATCACGATGGCGTCGTAATAGATGAATTGTCCCAGTGCGCCCAGACCGTCCGATTTCGCCTGGTTCACCGCCGGGTCGAAATAGACGCGGTCGCGTTCGCTGTTCTGTGCCGCTTTGAAGTCCTCGCGACCGGCGGCCTCCCGCCACGCGTTTTCGAAACCGCTGCCGAGGCCTTCGTGGGAATCGCTTCCGTCGACCTTGCGCAGCGCCGGGAGGTATTCCGCGAGCGGGTTGTCCGGGGCCGAGTTCGTATAGCGTTCGACGAGTTCGAGCATGTCCCCGGTGCCCGAGCAGAACCCGATGATGCCGGCGGTGTACCCGCGTCCGTCGCCGATGTCCTCGATGTACGAGTACTGTGCTTTCCAGTCCAGGGAAGAGTTTTCCGCGCTGGAGACGATCTGCATCGCGATCTCCTTCTTCTCCGGCGAGGCGAGGTCGCCACCGGAGGCGAAGATCGACGCCGACGCCGGGGCGGGCTCGGCGGACGCCAGTGAAGAGAGCGCGAGAGGACCGGAAACGGCGAGGGCGAGAACGGAGACCGCGCCGAGAGCACGGCGCATCGCGGGCCGCAGGGTGTCACTCATGAAAGGTGTCCCTTTCCACAGAGAATTGTCATCTTCTGTCAGGTGTAACTGCGGCGTGCGAACACGATAACCACGGGTGACAGTTTCCGGCAAGGGGGCAGGACGGTTAAAGATTTTTGCGCAGCAAGGCCGACCCCAGCGGCGTGAGGTGATGGCGCACGGTGTTGCCCTCACGCACGCTGAGCACGAGACCCGCTTCACGCAGCACTGTGGCGTGCTGGCTCGCCGAGGACATGGAGATCCCGGCGCGCCGCGCGACATCGCAGGTCCGCCCGCCGTCTTCGATCGTCTCCAGTACGGCGGCACGGGTGTGCCCCAGCAGTGCGGACAGGGCGGAGCCGTGGTCGTGGGGCACGACGTCGGGGAGATGCTCTTCGATGGGGTAGACGAGCACCGGCACGCGGTCGTTCTCGACCAGGGGCACCCCGGTTCGCCAGCAGAAGAACGACAGGATGAGCAGTAGCCCTCGCCCGTCGAGACGCAGGTCGTGGTGCACCGGGTAGTCGACTTCGAGCACCGGTGCCTTCCACCGCATCGCGGAGGAGAGGCCGCACAACAGTCCTTCGACGCCGTCCGCGAGCAGGACCCGCGCCTGTCTCACGCGCTGACGGTCGAAGCACGCGAGGATGTCGTTCCAGACCGGCTCGATCGCCGCCTGGTGATACGACCGGACCGCTCGTGTCAGCGCGCCGAGCGCCGCCGGGTTCGCGTCACCCAGATCCCGTGCCCACGGCGTCGGCCGGCGGGATCGGGCCAAGATCGCCAGATCCCGGCGCAGGGCGCAGCGCTTGGTGCCGCTCACCAGTTCCAGTTGCTCGTCGAGATCTTCGCCGGACGGCGTGAGGAAATCGGGGAAGTACCCGCTGGGCGGGACCAGCGTCAGCAACGGCCCGGCGGCCTTCGGGAGACGGCTGCGGACAGCGCCGCGCCACTTCCGTACCGGCAGGCCGCCGTCCCCACGCTGCAGCCGGTGCAGGCTCAGCGTCGTCTCCCACAACGGATCCGGCCTCGTCGCGACCCTGACCCGACCAAGATCCTCTCCGGAAAAATGCACGCGCAGCACAGCTTCCCCCTCCCCAGGTCCCCGGAGGAATTAACGCACGAAACGCGCGGCTTGGCGATGTTTCAGCCAGAACTAAAACTGCGCCGGACGACTCGGGGCGCCTGAGACGGTTCGTGGAGCAGGGTCCACTACTGAGGGGATGAACATGAACATCAGGAAATTCGGTCTCGCCGCCACGGGTGCGTTGATGGCGTTCGGGTCGCTGTTCGCGGCCACTCCCGCCACCGCGGCGGCCGGCGGGGAGGTTTCCGCGGCGGCGACCAAGAGCTGGCAGCTGAAGTGCCGGGACTTCCAGTTCAACGAGGCCATTCCCGGCGGGTGGACCGAGTTCTGGGTGAGCTGCAGCGGGAACACCGTCACGATCAAGGGCAAGGTCTACGACAGTGCGTCCGACAACCGCTGCATCGTGCTCAAGGTGTACTGGCCGAGCGAGAACCGCTGGGACAGCAGCCGGAAGGCCTGCCCCAAGGGCACGAATCAGAAGTTCACCTTCACCGGCCTCAAGGCCGCGAACCCGTGGGCGCACCTGTCTTCGGTCGCGGCGGGCTAGTCCTCAGCCGGCGTGGTGGGGCAGTGTCGCGAACCGCAGGCCCGCTTCACTCAGCCTGTCGATCAGAGCCTGCCCCATCGCGGTCGCCGTGGTGACCTGCCCGGCCGTCGCGGGCAGGTCGTCCAGCGCCAGGCACAGGGCGGACTCGCCGAGCATCTTCGCCGTCTCGCCGTAACCTGGGTCACCGCCGGACACCTCGGTCACGACGCGTTCACCGCCGCTTTCGGCGTGGAACCGCACGGAGAACCACGACCGCGCGCGCCGCTGCTCGTCCGGGCCGCCGCCGGGCTTCACCAGTTTCGACAGTGCCCGCCGCGCGGGCGGGATCTGGGCGGCGGCGAAGACGAGACCCATCCCGGCGGCACCGGCGGCCACCACCGGAAGCCGTTTGACCGCCGCGAAATGCCGGTACGTGAAGTCGGGGCCGTACGCGGGGAGTGCCGCGGCGGACCGCTCGACGATCATCGGGTCGATGGTCGGCAGCGGCACCGCCCAGAAACCGTCGGGGTTGCGGTGCGGGGTGCCGAGCGTGGCTCGCCCCCGGCGGCCGTCGGGTCGTGGTTCGGCCGCCGCGCGGTCCCGCGCGGCACGGAAACTCGACGGCAGCCGCGAAAACGCCGTCAGCGCCGAAAGGAAGGTGCCACCCGACGGCATCGCGCCGGCGCGCACGTAACCGTCGATCCGGATCGGTTTCCCTTGCGGCAATTGAGAAACGGTGAAGAGGGCGCCGAGGTCGTGCGGGATCGAATCGAATCCGCACGCGTGCACCAGCCGGGCGCCGGTTTCGACGGCGCGGGCATGGTGGGCGACATACATCTTGTCGACGAACTCGGGCTCGCCGCACAGATCGGCGTAGTCGGTCCCGGCTTCGGCGCACGCGGCGACCAGCGGCTCTCCGTAGTGGACGTACGGGCCGACAGTGGTAGCGACGACCTTCGCGGACTCCGCGACCTTCCGCAGCGAGTCCGCGTCGGAGACATCGGCTCGCAACAACGACAACCCGGAGAGCCCCGGGTTGATCGAGAAAAGCCTTTCCCGCAACGCTTCCAGCTTGACCGGATCACGTCCGGCCACCGCGAGGCGCAGACCGGGCGGGGCGGCGCGGGCGAGATATTCCGCCGTCAGGCCACCGGTGAACCCGGTGGCGCCGAACAGGACGACGTCGTGGTCACGGTCGGTGGGCATGGCGTGAGGCTACCGCCGATCAACGCCTGTCGCCGGTGTAGACGACGGCGGCGCTCACCGCGTCCACCCCCGTGATCAGCTCGGCGAGCGCCCTCGGGAGGTCCCGGTGCGTGGACTCGGCCCAGGTCCGCAGGCCGGCGCGGTCGAGTTCCGGTTCGCAGAAGTCGTCGAGACCGATGGTCCAGGCCAGCAGGGCCAGGCAGACCGAATGCGGATCCGGCTGTTCGGTGCCGAGGACGGCCGCCCTCGACTTGCTGCGCGCGGCCGTCGACATCAGCAGATCCCGCGGCGGGTACCGGTGATTCTTCCGCATGAGCATCCGGTCGGTCTCACGGTCGATCACGCCCGCGGCGAGCAGATTCTCCGCGACCGTTTCACCCAGTTCGTGACGCAGGTGGGTGACCCATTCCCGGACGGTCTGCGGCTCGCGTTCGCGGAGGATTTCCGAAAACACCCGATCCAGCGGTGGATGCGCGAGACCGCGCCGGGTCAGCGGGCGGATTCGCTTGCGTTCCACGGTGATCCGCTCGGCGAGGAGGAGATCGCAGAGCGCGGAACCGGCCATTCCGATGCCGAGCCCCGTGCGGCGCAGCGCGGGTTTTCCGGTGAACTCGTCGTGGGCGAGGAAGAACAGGGAATCGACCAAGGTCAGCCGACGCATGAATGGCACGCCCTCCGGCGTTGTGGTGCGGGACGGCCAAGGTAGCGGTACCGGGTGTACCACTGCGAGCCGAGGTCCGTTTTTAGCCTGAACGGACGTACCTCGCCGGGGTGCCCGGCCCTAGGGTGGGATGGCTCTCGCAAGATCAAGAGCCTTCAGCGCCAAACCGACGTCCGGGGGGACGGTTCATGGGTACGCAAAGACCGCGGCGCGGTCTCGGCCATCGACGGCTCGGAGCCGCGCAGATCGTCTTCTTCGTGGTGGCCGCGGTGGGTCCGCTCTTCGCCATCGCGGGCGGGGTCCCGACGAACTACGCGGTCACCGGCAGTGTCGGGGTGCCGCTGTCGTTCCTCCTGCTCGCCCCGATCCTGGGGTTGTTCGCGGTCGGCTACTCCACGATGAGCCGCTACATCACCAACGCGGGCGCGTTCTATCCCTACGTCGCCAACGGCGTCGGCAAATCCACCGGCGCCGGGATCGCGTTCGTCACGCTGTTCTCCTACAACGCCATCCAGATCAGCATCTACGGCCTGTTCGGCTGGTCGGTGTCGACGTGGCTGGGCACCCTCACCGGATCCCCGCCGCCGTGGTGGCTGTGCGCGCTGGTGATGGTGCTGATCGTCGGCGCGCTCGGTGTCCTCCGGATCGACCTGAACGCCAAGGTGCTCGGGGTGGCGCTGTGCCTCGAGGTCGCCGTCGTCGCGATCGTCGACATCGCGTTGTTCGCGAATCCGGCGGGCGGCAGTGTCTCCTGGGTCCCGCTGGAACCGTCGAGCCTGTTCACGACCGGTGTGGGCGCGGTGTTCGCGTTCTCCGCCGCCGCGTTCATCGGCTTCGAGGGCGCGGCGACCTACGGCGAGGAGACGCGGGAACCCAGCCGCACGGTCGGCCGGGCGACGTTCGCGGCGATCGGTCTCACCGCGGTGCTCTACGTCGTCTCGTCGCTCGCGCTCGCCGTGGGCACCGGGCCGGACGTCATCGTCACCGCCGCGGCCGCCCAGGGCCCGGACCTGCTGTTCAACCTGGCGGGCGAGCATCTCGGTGGCACGTTCTCCGACGTCGCGTACACACTGTTCGTGACCGGGCAGTGCGCGGCGCTGCTGAGCTTCCACAACGCGGTCGCCCGGTACTTCTTCGCGCTGGGCAGGGAAGGGCTGCTGCCGCGCTCGCTGGCCAAGACCAGCAAACGCACCGGCGCGCCGGTGGCCGGTTCGCTCACGCAGACCGCGCTCGCGCTGGCGGTCGTGTCGCTGTTCGCGATCGCGGACCGCGACCCGGTGACCGAACTGTTCACCTGGCTCGGCACGACGGCGTCCACCGGCGTCGTGGTGATCATGATCGCCGTCTCGCTTTCGGTGATCGGCTTTTTCAAACGGCGCCGTCACGCCGAAAACGCCTGGCGCCGGTGGATCGCGCCGGGGCTGGCGATCCTCGCGTTGTCGGCCGTCCTCGCGCTGATCCTGGTCAACTTCGACCTGCTGCTCGGGCCTGCCGGGACGTTCCTGTTGCGCTGGGGCCTGCCCGGTCTCGTGCTCGTCGCGGCACTGGTCGGTTTCCTGCGCGCGGAAGTGTTGCGGACCAAGGATCCCGGCACGTACGCCGCCATCGGCGGTCCACCCGAAGACGAGGACGCCGAACCCGTCCGGCTCAGGGCGGTCCGATGATCGTCCGCGCCGCCGAACCGTCCGAAATGGACACCGTGGTCGACGTGCTGTCCGAGGCCTTCCACGACGACCCCGTGAGCGCCTGGGTCTTTCCCGGTGACGAGCGCCGCGCGGTGGCGCTGCCGATCTTCCACCGGGCGGTCCTGCTCGGGACACTGGACGCGGGCGGCCACGTCGACGTCGCCGGAGACCTGTCCGCCGCCGTCCTCTGGTCGCCCGGCGGTGAGGAGGACATGGACGGTGACGCGTTCGCCGGGCTCACCGAGGAAGAACTCGGCAGGCTCGCGGCGTTGTTCGAGTTGATGACCGAGCGCGCCCCCGGCGGCGAATACCACCACGCGCAGTTCGTCGGCGTCCGCAAGAGCGCGCAGCGGCAGGGGATCGGCGCGCGGCTGCTGAAGCACGGGCTCGACAGGTATGGCACGGTGCCCGCGTACCTGGAGGCCAGTAGTTCGGAGAGCGCGAAACTGTACCGGCGGCTGGGTTTCCGCGATCACGGCCCGGCGTTCGCGGCCGAGGGCGGGCCGCCGATGCTGCCCATGTGGCGGGAGCCGTGACGGATCCCTCGTCGATTTGTCTATAAAGGACTGGTAAAGTAGCGGCCAGATGACGACGAACCGTGCCCCCACACCACGGCACCGTTCCGTCTTCTTTCTTCTGATCTTGCTCGTCTTCGCCTTCGTCACGCCGACCGTTCCCCACGGGCACGGCCGGGCGGCGACGGAAGATCCGGTCGCCGTCTTCGCGACCCATCCGCTGCCCGCCTTCCACGGCGGGCAAGCCGTTCCCCTCGCCGACGTACCCGCCGAAACGGCGACCGTCGACCTCCCCGACGCCGGCGACGCCCCTGAGCAGGGCGAACCCGTCGTCGTCACCCGTGCGGTGCCCCAGGCGCCCGCACGGGCACCTCCGCGCTGATCGGTTCCCACATCGCCGCATCAGCCATCCATCGGAGGTCTCCATGAGTTCCGGTCATGCCCTGCTGGCCGTCGGCGGGGCGTTCCTCGCCGCCGGTGTCATCGCCAGAGCGGGCGCCCGCATCGGGCTGCCGACCATCCCCCTGTTCATGCTGGCCGGTTTCGTCTTCGGCCCCAACACCCCCGGACTGTCCCTTGTGGACGATCCGGCTGAGCTCGGTGTGCTCGCCGGGCTGGGTCTCGTCTTCCTCCTGTTCTACCTCGGCCTCGAATTCTCCCTCGACGACCTGGCCAAGGGCGGGCGCAAACTAGTCTGGTCCGGGCTGATCTACCTGATCCTCAACATCGGCGGCGGGCTCGGCTTCGGCTTCCTGCTGGGCTGGGGGACCAGGGAAGCGCTGGTCATCGCCGGGGCCATCGGTATCTCGTCGTCGGCGATCGTCACGAAACTCCTGCTCGAATCCCGCCGGATGAACAATCCCGAATCCCGGCTGATCATGGGCATCATCGTGATCGAGGACCTGTTCCTCGCGCTGTACCTGGCGTTGCTGCAGCCGGTGTTGTCCGGCGCCGGGAGCTTCGGTTCGGCGATGGCCGACTTCGGCAAGGCCTTCGGGTTCCTGCTCGTGATGGCCGCGCTCGCCCGCTGGGGCGGCCGCGTGGTGTCGAAGCTGTTCGGTTCGGCCGACGACGAACTGCTGACGGTCTGCTTCGTCGGTGTCGCGGTCATGGGCGCCGCCGTCGCCGAAGAGGTCGGGGTGTCCGACGCCATCGGCGCGTTCATGGTCGGCATGATGCTCGGCGGGTCGAAGGTCGCGCCGCGGATCCACAAACTGGTACTCCCGCTGCGGGACGCGTTCGGCGCGCTGTTCTTCTTCATCTTCGGACTCAGCATCGACCCGAACGCGGTCGGTTCGGTGGTCGTGCCGGTACTGATCGCGGTGGCGCTGACGATCGTGCTGAACCTTGGCGCGGGCGCGCTCGCCGCGCGGCTGAACGGGTTCGATCGCCAGTCCGGGGTGAACATCGGACTGACCGTGCTCACCCGCGGCGAGTTCTCGCTGGTGCTCGCCGCGATGGCGACCGCCGCCGGGCTGGACTCGCGGGTCGCGCCGTTCGTCGCGGGTTACGTCCTGCTGCTGGCCGTGATCGGCCCGATCGCGGTCATCCGCTCGGAGAAACTCACCTGGTTGCTACCGGCGGGTATCGTCCGAGACTCGACCCGCCGCGAAGAGCCGGCCAGGGCGACGTGACGAGGAGGCCTGGGTGACGGAACGGTTCGGCGGCTACCAGAACGAGATCTACCTGCAGGGGCTCGGCGGGACCCTCCCGCCCTGCTCCACCGACGCCACGAAGCTGGAGGAGTCGGCGCGGGAGATCCTCGAGCCGGGGCCGTTCTGGTACGTCGCGGGCTCGGCCGGTTCCGGCGCAACGGCCCGCGCCAACCGGGAGGCGTTCGACCGCTGGCGCCTGGTGCCCCGGATGCTCACCGGCGCCACCGAACGCGATCTGTCGACGACGGTGCTGGGGACGCCGGTGCCGGCGCCGGTGCTGATGGCGCCGGTCGGTGTCCAGTCGATCGTGCACGAGGGCGCCGAACCGGCGGCCGCTCGCGCGGCGGCGTCGGTCGGCCTGCCGTACGTCATGTCGACGGCGTCGTCCACGAGCATCGAGGACGTCGCCGAGGCCAGTGGCGAGGGGCCGCGCTGGTTCCAGCTGTACTGGCCGACGGACAACGAGGTCTGCGCGAGCATCCTGGCGCGAGCGAAGGCCGCGGGCTTCACCACGCTCGTGGTCACGCTCGACACCTGGACGCTCGCGTGGCGCCCGAACGACCTCGACCACGCGTACCTGCCGTTCATCAAGGGCATCGGGCTCGGCGTCCCGCTGAGCGACCCGGTGTTCCGCGGTCTGCTGGAGAAGACGCCCGAAGAAGATCCGCCCACCGCGATCCTGCGCTGGATCTCGATGATCACCGGCACGGACAGCACCTGGGACCGGCTGCCGTTCCTGCGTGAGCACTGGGACGGGCCGATCGTGCTCAAGGGCATCCAGCACCCTGACGACGCGCGCCGCGCCGTCGAGGCCGGGATGGACGGGATCGTCGTGTCCAACCACGGCGGCCGCCAGGTCGACGGCGCGATCGCCTCGCTCGACGCGCTCCCGGAGATCGTGGCCGCGGTCGGCGACCGGCTCGAGATCCTGTTCGACTCCGGCATCCGCACCGGCGCCGACATCGCCAAGGCGCTCGCGCTCGGGGCGAAGGCCGTGCTGGTGGGGCGGCCGTGGGTGTACGGCCTGGCGCACGCGGGGGAGGACGGCGTCCGGCATGTGCTGCGGAGCCTGCTCGCCGACCTCGACCTGACCATGGGCCTGTCCGGGCACCGGACCCTGGCCGACCTCACCCCCGGCTCCCTCACGCGCTCCTGACCTCCCCGCAATTCGTCACCTGCTTGCGGTAGTTCGCAGGGCGAACCACCGCAAGCAGGTGACGAATTGCGGCGGTAGTGGTGACGTGCGGGATATTCGGAGGCCGGGATCGTGACGCACGGCTATCCTGGTGCCGGTCATGGCTTCTCAACCTTCCCCGCTCGGCGCCCTGCGCGCTCGACTGCCCGAACTCATGTCGCGCGACGAGCATCGCCTCCGGCGCAGGCTCGACGGTGCCCGGAAAGCGCGTAACGCCGAGTCGCTCGCCGCGCAGATCGAGGCCGACATCGAGGCCGCCGAACTGCGGGTCACCCGCCGGCGCGACAACGTCCCGAAGATCTCGTTCCCCGAAGAGCTGCCCGTCAGCCAGCGCAAGGACGAGATCGCCGACGCCATCCGCGACCACCAGGTGGTGATCGTCGCGGGGGAGACAGGCTCCGGGAAGACGACCCAGCTGCCGAAGATCTGCCTCGAACTCGGCCGCGGCGTCCGCGGCCAGATCGGGCACACGCAGCCGAGGCGGCTGGCCGCGCGCACGGTCGCCGACCGCATCGCCTCCGAGCTGAACACCGAACTCGGCGAGGCCGTCGGCTACAAGGTCCGGTTCACCGACCACTCCGGCCAGGACACGCTGGTCAAGCTGATGACGGACGGCATCCTGCTCGCCGAGATCCAGACCGACCGGATGCTGCGCCAGTACGACACGCTGATCATCGACGAGGCGCACGAGCGCAGCCTCAACATCGACTTCATCCTCGGCTACGTCAAACAGCTCCTGCCGCGCCGCCCCGACCTCAAGGTGATCATCACCTCGGCGACGATCGATCCGGAGCGCTTCTCCAAGCATTTCGATGACGCGCCGATCGTGGAGGTCTCCGGCCGGACGTATCCGGTCGAGGTCCGCTACCGGCCGATCATCGACCCCGACGACCCGGACGCCGACTCCGATCGCGACCAGACGCAGGCCATCTGCGACGCCGTCGACGAACTCCAGCACGAGGGACCGGGCGACATCCTGGTGTTCCTCTCCGGCGAGCGGGAGATCCGCGACGCCGCGGACGCCCTGTCCAAACAGGACCTCAGGAACACCGAGATCCTGCCGCTGTACGCCCGGCTTTCGTCGTCGGACCAGCATCGGGTGTTCCAGCGGCACACCGGGCGCCGCGTCGTACTCGCCACGAACGTCGCCGAGACGTCGCTGACCGTGCCGGGTATCAAGTACGTCGTCGACCCCGGCACCGCGCGCATCTCGCGCTACAGCCACCGCACCAAGGTGCAGCGGCTGCCGATCGAGCCGGTGTCGCAGGCGTCGGCGAACCAGCGCAAGGGCCGCTGCGGCCGGACGTCCGACGGTATCTGTATCCGGCTGTACTCCGAAGACGACTTCGACGCCCGGCCCGAGTTCACCGATCCGGAGATCCTGCGGACGAACCTCGCGTCGGTCATCCTGCAGATGACCTCGCTCGGCCTCGGCGACATCGCGGCGTTCCCCTTCGTGGAGCCGCCGGATCGCCGTCAGGTCGCCGACGGTGTCCAGTTGCTGCAGGAGCTCGGCGCGTTCGAGATGTCCGACGGCAAGAAGCTCACCGAGACCGGCCGCAAGCTCGCGCTGCTCCCGGTCGACCCGCGGATGGCGCGGATGGTGCTGGAAGCCTCCCGCAACGGCTGCGTCCGCGAAGTGATGATCATCGCCGCCGCACTGTCCATTCAGGACCCGCGTGAGCGGCCGGCGGAGAAGCAGCAGGCGGCGGACGAGCAGCACGCGCGGTTCGTGGACAAGACGTCGGACTTCCTGGCGTACCTGAACCTGTGGGAGTACGTCACCGAACAGCAGAAGGCGTTGTCCACCAGCCAGTTCCGCCGGATGTGCCGCAACGAGTACCTGAACTACCTGCGCATCCGCGAGTGGCAGGACATCTTCAGCCAGCTGCGTCAGCTGGCCAAACCGCTCGGCATCACCCTCAGCACGGACGGCCCGGCCGATCCGCAACGGGTGCACACCTCGCTGATCGCCGGGCTGCTGTCGCACGTCGGCCTCAAGGATCCGGCCAAGGGCGATTATCTCGGCGCGCGTGGGGCGCGCTTCTCGGTGTTCCCGGGTTCGGCGCTGTTCAAGAAGCAGCCGCGGTTCGTGATGTCGGCCGAACTGGTCGAAACCTCACGCCTGTGGGGCCGGGTCAACGCGCGGATCGAGCCGGAATGGGTCGAGCCGCTCGCCGGCCACGTGGTGAAGCGGAACTACTCCGAGCCGCACTGGGAACGCAAACAGGGCGCGGTGATGGCGCTCGAGAAGGTGACCCTGTACGGCGTTCCGCTCGTCGCCGACCGCCGCGTCAACTACGGCCGCATCGATCCCGAGGTGAGCCGCGAGCTGTTCATCCGGCACGCGCTCGTCGAAGGCGACTGGGAGACCAGGCACCACTTCTTCCGCGAGAACCGCGCGCTGCTCGACGAGGTCGAAGACCTGGAGAACAGGGCTCGCCGCCGTGACATCCTGGTCGACGACGAGACGCTGTTCGAGTTCTACGACCAGCGTGTCCCGGCCGACGTCGTCTCCGCACGGCATTTCGACAGCTGGTGGAAGAAGGCGCGGCACACCGAGCCCGACCTGCTGAGCTTCGAGAAGACGATGCTCATCAACGAGACCGCGGGCAGCATCCGCGAGGCCGACTACCCCGACTTCTGGACACAGGGCAGCCAGACCTTCAAGCTCACGTACCAGTTCGAGCCGGGCGCGGACGCGGACGGTGTCACCGTGCACATCCCGCTGCCGGTGCTGAACCAGGTCACCCCGGAGGGCTTCGACTGGCAGGTCCCGGGCCTGCGCGAAGAGCTGGTGACGCAGCTGATCAAGTCGCTGCCCAAGGCGATCCGGCGTAACTTCGTGCCGGCGCCCGACCACGCGAAACTGGTGCTGTCGCGGGTCGGCCCGGGCGACGGTCCGCTGCTGCACGCGGTGGCCGACGAACTGGAGGCGTTGCGTGGGGTGGTGATCCCCGACGACGCCTGGCAGCTCTCCGCCGTCCCCGAACATCTGAAGACGACCTTCCGCGTGGTCGACGTCCGCGGCAAGAAGGTGTCCGAGGGCAAGGACGTCGAGGCACTCAAACGGGACTTGAGCGGCCAGGTACGCGCGACGATCTCGAAGGCCGCCGACAGCATCGAGCGCCAAGGTCTGACGACACCCGCGTTCGGCGAGCTGCCGAAGGTGTTCGCGAGCAAGCAGCGCGGGCACGACGTCAAGGCGTATCCGGCGCTGGTGGACGAAGGCGGCACCGTCGCGGTGCGGCTGCTGGACACGCCGGGGCAGCAGGAACTGTCGATGTGGGCGGGTACGCGGCGGATGCTGCGGCTGAATCTGCCGTCACCGATGAAGTTCATCACCCGCAACCTCGGCAACTCGTCGAAACTCGTGCTGAACCGGAACCCGCACGGCTCCGTGGCGGCGCTGCTCGAAGACTGCGTCGACTGCGCCGTCGACAAGCTCGTGACCGACAACGGCGGCCCTCGCTGGGACGAGGCCGGCTTCGCCGTCCTGCTGGAAAAGGTGCGCGCCGGGCTGAACCCCGGAGTGCTCGACGTGCTGGCCAACGTCGAGAAGATCCTGCGCGCGGCCAACGACGTCGAAACGCGGCTGGCCGACACCCGCGGCCCGGCGGATTCGCTCGCCGACATCCGCACGCAGCTGGACGGCTTGGTGCACAAGGGTTTCGTCACCGAAACCGGGCAGGACAGGCTGAAGCACGTCGTCCGGTACCTGCGGGGGATCGAACGGCGGCTGGAGAAACTCCCGACCGAGCCCACTCGCGACATCCAGCGCACCGGCGACATCGCCTGGCTCCGCAACGAGTACCAGTCGGCGCTCGACACCCTGCCGCCCGGCACCTCCTCACCCGCATTGCGGGAGATCCGGTGGATGATCGAGGAACTGCGGGTCAGCTTCTTCGCCCAGACACTCGGTACCGCCCACCCCGTCTCCCTGAAACGGGTCATCAAGGCCCTCGACGACGCCGCCGCCCCCCGCAATTAGTCACCTACTTGCGGTGCTCACGCGAGTCCCGCGCCCCATCACGCGAGTTACGCCTTCAATCACGCGAGTCGCGCGCTCAATCACGCGAGTTACGCCTTCAATCACGCGAGTCGCGCGCTCAATCACGCGAGTTACGCCTTCAATCACGCGAGTCGCGCGCTCAATCACGCGAGTTACGCCTTCAATCCCGCGAGTCGCGCGCTCAATCACGCGAGTTACGCCTTCAATCACGCGAGTCGCGCGCTCAATCACGCGAGTTACGCCTTCAATCACGCGAGTCGCGCGCTCAATCACGCGTGTTGTTGCCCCTCCGTCCTGTGGCCACCGTGACGGAGGCCGGAACTCACGTGACTGGGCGGCGATCACGCGTGATCGAAGGCGTAACTCACGTGATTGAAGGCGTAACTCGCGCCATCGGCCGGACGACACCACCCTCCCGCAATTAGTCACCTACTTGCGGCTCGAATCAGGCGCGCGAGGGCTCGACCGGCGCAAGTAGGTGACTAATTGCGGGAGGGGGTCACTTCGCGTCGGCGTAGGTGTCCACGGCGGCGATGTGCAGCGGGAACCGGACCGGGCAAGCGGGGCCGAACATCATCCGCGCCGCCTCGGTCATGCTGTCCACAATGGACTGCGAGACCTCGTCGGCGAACTCGGCCGGGGTGTGCACCAGTACCTCGTCGTGCTGGAAGAACACCAGGTGCGCGGGGGAGGGGAGCTTGCTCCGCAGGGTCGCCAGCAGGATCGCGGTCATGTCCGCGGCGCTCGCCTGAACGACGAAGTTGCGGGTGAAGCGGCCCCAGTTGCGGGACGCCTGCCGGGCCTTGAGCTCACCGGCCTCGTCCTCCGCGACGCCGCCGGTCAGCGCGCGCCAGGCTTCCGACGGCGCGGGTGACGTGCGGCCCAGCCGCGAGCGGACGCGCTCCCCGCGTTCCCCCGCCTGCGCGGCACGCTCCACATAGGACACCGCGTCGGGGAACCTGGTCCGCAGCAACGCCAGCAGTGGCCCCGCCTCGCCGGACGTACCGCCGTACATCGCCGACAGCATCGCGATCTTCGCGCGGTCCCGGTCGTCCCTGTCGTCCCAGGCCGGCACCGGCACGCGGCGCACTCCGGAGAACATCGCCTCGGCGAGGCTCGCGTACAGATCCGTGGCCGCGGCGACTTCGGCCAGTTTGCGGTCTCCGGACAACGCCGTCAGCACCCGCGGCTCCAGCTGGGCGGCGTCGGCGACCACCAGTTTCCAGCCCGGATCGGCCCGGACGCAGGTCCGCAGGATCTTCGGTATCTGCAGCGCGCCCCCGCCCCGGCTCGCCCAGCGACCCGAAACGACCCCGCCGACCACGTAATGCGGGCGGAACCGGCCGTCGTGCACCCACTCGTCGAGCCACGTCCAGCCGTTGGCCGAATGCAGCCGAGCGAGTTCCTTGTATTCCAGCAGCGGCGGGACGGCGGGGTGGTCGATGTCGCGCAGCAGGTACTTCCTTGCCGACGTGACCTCGATGCCCTCCCGTCCGAGCGCCCGGACGACGCTGGCCGGGGCGTCCGGGTTGACCGGCCGCCCGCCGAACGCGTCGCTGATCTTCGCCGCCAGCTCGACCAGCCGCTTCGGCCGGTGCCCGGCCGGGACGCGGGGCCCGAGCTGGTCGGCGAGCAACGCCGAATGCAGGTCGGCCCGCCACGGCAGCCCGTCGGCCGACATCTCCGCCGCCGCCAGGGCGCTCGCCGACTCCGCCGCGAAGAGCAGGCGTAACCGCTCCGGATGATCGGTGACGGCGACCCGCTTCTCCTGCTCGGCCAGCACCCGGCGCGCCGCGTCGAGCACCGTGACGCCGGAGGGCAGCCGCGGGCCGCGTGTCTCGAACAGCGTCGGCTGATCGTCCTCGGCCCAGAGCGGCGGCTCGTCGGCGGGCGCCTCCTGTCCGTTCGCCCTGGCCAGCGCGGCACGCAGGCTCCGCGACTCCTGCGGGCGGCCTTCGTGGGCAAGGAGCAATCCCTCGGTCAGCGCCAGGTCATGACAGCGCCGCACCCGGACGCCGGCCTTGATCAACGCCGGGTACGTCCCTTCGACCGACGGGAACACCCAACGGGGTGAGTGCTCCGCCTCCAGGCTCCGTACCTCGTCGACGAACTCCGGGAGCTTCATGCCCCGCCGCGGCGGCTGCCCGGAAAGAGCGATCGTGAAGTCGCCATCCTCCTCTTGACCTGCGATCGCCTGCACACTCACATTGTGGTGGTTCCCCCCGACATTTCTGTCACCAGACGGCTAGTGCGCCTGCGCTATCGGTCGGCTACTGTCGAGTAGCAACCCCATACCGCCGGTACGCGAACCGCCGGCGGCATGGTGTCTCGCCGCAGCAGCAACGGAGGTGCCCGGATGAGAAACCCCACCGGCCTCGCCACCCTGGTGGCGGGCAAGGTGACCGAGACCGTGCGCAGCATCGACGTGATGCGCCAAGCGGGCCTGCTCCCCATCCCGCGGGTCGACGAGGGCCTGCGTTCGCTGGTCATGGTGCGGAAGTGGGGTCCGTTCGCCGGCGCGAACATGATCGCCGCCCGCCGGGACCCGACCGCGACCGGCATCATCGACGAACTCGGCCCGCTGACCTTCAAGCAGCTCGACACGCAGTCGAACGCGCTGGCCAGGGCATGGTCCGAACGCGGCCTCGGCCCGGGCTCGGTGATCGCCGCGCTCTGCCGCGACCACCGCGGTCTCGTGCTGACGATGCTCGCCTCGGGCAAGCTCGGCGCGAAGCTGCTGCTGATGAACACCGGGTTCGCCAAACCGCAGCTCGCGGACGTCGCGAAACGCGAAGGCGTCACGGCGCTCGTGTACGACCAGGAGTTCACCGACCTGCTGGACGCGGTCGAGGGCGACGTCGACCATTACCTCGCGTGGGTCGATTCGGACGCCGAGCTCTCCGGGCACGAGATCCCGATCGTCACCGAACTGGTCGCCAGCACCGACGACCGTCCGTGGCCCGCGCCCGCTAAACCGGGCGGGTTCATCTTGCTGACCAGCGGCACCACCGGGACGCCGAAGGGCGCTCCGCGGCCGCACACTTCCGCGCTGGCCTCCGCGCAGTTCCTCGACCGCATCCCGCTGCGGACCGGCGAGGCGACGTACATGGGCGCGCCGCTGTTCCACGGCACCGGGTTGTCACAGTTCATCCTGTCCTTCGCGCTCGGTTCGAAGGTCGTCATGCGGCGCAAGTTCGTGCCGGAGGAGACGCTGCGCGGCGTCGCGGAGAACCGCTGCACCACGCTGGTCCTCGTGCCGACGATGCTCCAGCGGATCGTCGATCTGCCGAAGGAGGTCCGCGCCAAGTACGACACCTCGTGCCTGCGGATCATCTTCGTCGCCGGCTCCGCGCTGTCCCCGGACCTCGGGAACCGCGCGACCGCCGCGTTCGGCGACGTCGTGCACAACCTTTACGGCTCGACCGAGGTCGCGGTCGCGACGGTCGCGACCCCCGAGGACTGGCGCAAGGCGCCGGGCACGGTCGGCCGCGCGCCGGTGGGCTGCAAGGTCGCGCTGTACGACGAAAAGGGCGGCAAGATCACCGAGCCGCAGGTCACCGGCCGGGTGTTCGTCGGCAGCGGGCTGAGCTTCCAGGGCTACACCGACGGACGTAACAAGGAGATCATCGACGGGCTGCTCTCCAGCGGCGACGTCGGGCACTTCGACGAGGACGGCCTGCTGTTCATCGACGGCCGTGACGACGAAATGATCGTCTCCGGCGGCGAGAACGTCTTCCCGATCGAGGTGGAGAACCTCCTGGTCGAACGCGAGGACGTGCTCGAAGCGGCGGTCGTCGGCGTCGAGGACCCCGAGTTCGGGCAGCGGCTGAAGGCGTTCGTGGTGCGGGCCGAGAAGTCGGATCTGGACGTCGAGGGGGTGCGGGACTACGTGAGGGCCAACCTCGCCCGGTACAAGGTGCCGCGCGATGTGGAGTTCCTCGACGAGCTACCGCGCAACGCGACCGGGAAGGTGCTGCGGAACAAGCTGCACTAGTACTCCCAGTCGATGCCGAAGACGCCGGGGCCGAAGTCGAGCGCGACGGCGTGGACACCGTTGCCCTGGTCCGGTTTCAGTTCCTTCCGGTCCAGCGGCGACGTCCCCTGCCTGGAGTACTGCCAGCACTTCGCCGGGACGGTGCCCGGGTCGAACCGGACCTCCAGCAGGTATTCGCGGACGGGACGCCGGAACTCGCGGTAATGCGTGTTCCGGCATTCCGGATACGGCGGCCCGGGATTGGTGAGGGAGTACTCGATCAGATGCGTCTCGCCGCGGTCGATGGGCCGGTCGAAGAGCAGTTCGGCCACCGTGAGCCCGTGTTCGTCGTCGACTTCGGCGCGGCCGACGTGACAGTTGCGCAGCGTGTTCAGCGCCGGCGGCCCGGCCTCCGGATCACCCTGGGCGTAGACCAGCAGCCAGCGGTCCTGTCCGTCCGCGCCCGCCTGGAACACCGCCCGTGCGGTCACCGCGCGTTGCCCGCCGTCCTCCGCGATCTCGCACAGGTCGTGCAGCCCGACCAGCTTCAGCTGATGGTGTTGTTCGAGCGCGTTGGGCGCGCCGACCTTCTCCAGCAACGCCTGGAGCGCTTCGAGCGGAAAGGTCAGCGGCTGCTCGGTGGTCGCCCGGCTGCGGCGTGACGACGCTCCACGCGGCCGCGGCGGCGGCAGCAGGCCGAGCAGCGACCCGGCGGGGATCGCCAAGACCTCTTCGAGGACCCGGACCGCGGACAGCGAACTCTGCCGTTCCGGCTGACGTTTGCCCGATTGCCAGTAACTCAGCGCGGTCACGCTCACCGACGCGCCGCGCGCGAGCAGCCGGGCTTGGATACGGTCGAGGCTCAGGCCGCTGGTGGCGATGGCCGATCTCAACGCGGTGGCGAACGCGGTACGCGGCTGATCTTCATCGTCCGTGGTCACTCGGTCCGCCGCGCTCCCCGCCACCATATGCTGCCCGACCGCCCCCGTCTGCCGTTCCCTGACACCGCCCGGTTGATAACAACACGAATAACTTTAACAGTCTGAGGTAACGCTTCAGGGACACCTTCTGCCAGGAGAAAACGACTTTCCGGACGAGCGCCGTTACTCCGGATGGCCTAGTACTGGTAACTGTGAATCATTGCCCGGCCACCAGCGCACCGGCTTGCATGGCTCTCAGCAACGATCATCCTCCCGGGTGATCCGCACGGCGCGGCAGGAAGGGAACCAGTGAGCAAGTCCCGGAAGAACCTGAAGTCCCGAAAGACCCGTAGTGGCCTGGTGGCGGGAGTCGCCCTCGCCGGTGTGACCGCGGCGGTCGCCACGTTCGGCGCGGGCGCCGCCAACGCCGACCAGCAGGGCGAGATCCGCGGCGCGGGTGCGGCCAACGCCGTCGGCGGCAGCTACATCGTCGTCCTCAAGCCCACCGCGGTCGGCCAGGGCGTGGCCGCGGCGAGCGAGATCACCGCGAACGTCGCCTCGAAGGCGCAGGGCCTCACCGGTCAGTACGGCACCACGCTGTCCCGCACGTTCGGCTCGGCGCTGAACGGCTTCTCGATCAAGGCCGACGAGGCCGCCGCGAAGCGTCTCGCCGCTGACCCGCAGGTCGCGTACGTCGTCCAGAACAAGAAGTTCAAGATCAGCGAGACCCAGGACAACCCGCCGTCGTGGGGCCTCGACCGCGTCGACCAGGCCGACCTGCCGCTCGACACCAAGTACACCTACCCGACGAAGGCCGACAACGTCACCGCCTACGTCATCGACACCGGTGTCCGCGGCTCGCACAAGGACTTCGGCGACCGCGCGACCGGCGGCAAGGACTTCGTCGACAACGACGACACCCCCAACGACGAGCACGGTCACGGCACGCACGTCGCCGGCACCATCGGCGGCACGGACCACGGCCTTGCCAAGGGCGTGAAGATCGTCGGCGTCCGCGTGCTGGACGCCAACGGCAGCGGCACCACCGAGGGTGTCGTCGCCGGTGTCGACTGGGTCGCGGCGAACGCCAAGGGCCCGTCGGTCGCCAACATGAGCCTGGGCGGCGGCGCGGACGACGCCCTGGACGCGGCGGTCAAGGGAGCCATCGACAAGGGCGTGACCTTCGCGCTCGCGGCGGGCAACGAGTCCTCCGACGCCGGCACCACTTCGCCCGCCAGGGTGAAGGAGGCCATCACGGTGGCCGCCAGCGACAAGACCGACAAGCAGGCCAGCTTCTCGAACTACGGTTCGGTCGTGGACCTGTACGCGCCGGGTGTCGACATCACCTCGTCGTGGGCGACCGGTGACGACGCCACCAACACCATCAGCGGTACCTCGATGGCCGCGCCGCACGTCGCCGGTGCCGCCGCGCTGTACCTCTCGGCGAACCCTGAGGCCACCCCGGCCCAGGTCGCCGAAGGCCTGGTCGGCGCCGCCGCGGACGGCAAGATCAGCAACCCGACCGGTGGAACGGCGAACAAGCTGCTCCAGGTCAAGTAAGACCCTTTCGGACAGGCTGCCCCCGGCGTACTCCAGGCGCCGGGGGCAGCCCCTGTCCGAGGGGTACCAGACTTGTTACCAACCGGTAAGCTCCAGCCCATGGTCCTGCGGAAGAACATCCTGATCACCGGGGCGAGCTCCGGACTCGGCGAGGGAATGGCGAGGCAGTACGCCGCCAGAGGCCGCGATCTGGCGCTGGCCGCCCGCCGTGTCGAACGGCTGGAAACCCTCGCCGCGGAACTCAAGAAGGCCTATCCCGGCATCAGGGTGGTCACCCGGAAGCTGGACGTGAACGACCACGACCAGGTCTTCGCCGTCTTCGAGGAGTTCCGCGAGGAACTCGGCTCCCTCGACCGCGTGATCGTGAACGCGGGGCTCGGCAAGGGGCAGCGGGTCGGCACCGGCCGGTTCGACGCCAACCGCCAGACGCTCCAGACGAACTTCCTCGCCGCGGCCGCCCAGATCGAGGCCGCCGTCGGCATCTTCCGCAAGCAGAAGAACGGCCACCTCGTGGTCGTTTCCTCCTTCCTCGCGCTTCGCGGTGTCCCCGGCAACACCACCGCGTACGCCGCCTCGAAGGCGGGTATCTCGGCGTTCGCCGAGGGCACCCGGATCGAGCTGATGAAGACGCCGATCAAGGTCACCACCCTGCATCCCGGGTTCATCGAATCGGAGATGAACGAAGACATCTCGAAGCTCCCGGGCGCGGTCAGGGCGGAGCCCGGCGCGCAGGCGCTGGTGAAGGCGATCGAATCCGAGACGGCGAAGGCGTTCGTGCCGACGTGGCCGTGGAGCGTGCTCTCGAAGCTCTTCCCGTTCGTCCCGGCGTCGTTGCTGAAGAAGTTCGGATGACGGTGGCCCCGGACAAGACCGTCGAGGTACGCGGCGAGGACTCGTTCGACCCGGCCGCGGTGCACACCTGGCTGGCCGGACGGGTTCCCGGACTCGGCGACTCGCCGCCCGAGGTCCGGCAATTCCCCGGCGGTGCCTCGAATCTCACGTACCTGCTGACCTATCCGGATCGCGAGCTGATCCTGCGGCGCCCGCCGCTCGGGCACAAGGCCGCGTCCGCGCACGACATGCGCCGCGAGTTCCGGGTTCAGCAAGGATTGCGGCCGGTCTTTCCTTACGTGCCCGAAATGCTCGCCTTCTGCGACGACGAAACCGTGCTCGGCGGCGACTTCTACGTGATGGAACGCCTCGAAGGACTGATCCTGCGCGGAGATCTGCCCGCCGGCCTCGACCTGCCGCCGGAGGGCGCGCGGGAGCTGTGCGGCAAGGTCGTCGACAGGCTGGTCGAGCTGCACGCCGTCGACGTCGAGGCCGCCGGGCTGGCCGATCTCGGCAAGGGCGCCGGCTACGTCGAGCGTCAGGTGCGCGGCTGGTCGGAGCGATTCCTCAAAGCGCGCACGGAGAACGTCCCGGACTGCGCCGACGTGATGGCGTGGCTGAAGGAGAACCATCCGTCCGAGGTCAAGATCTGCTTGATCCACAACGACTATCGGCTCGACAACCTGGTGCTCGACGGCGGCCTCGACATCGTCGGCGTGCTCGACTGGGAGATGGCCACCCTCGGCGATCCGCTGATGGAACTGGGCAGCACCCTGGCGTACTGGGTACAGGACGACGATGACGACGTCATGAAGCTCAGCCGCCGTCAGCCGACGCACGTACCCGGGATGTACACGCGCGAGGAGTTCGTGCGGCGGTACGCGGAGCGATCCGGGCTCGAAATCGGCGACTGGACCTTCTACGAGGTGTACGGCCTGTTCCGGCTCGCGGTGGTGATCCAGCAGATCTACTACCGGTTCCACAGTGGACAGACGACCAATCCGGCGTTCAAGGATCTGTGGCAGTTCGTCGGCTACCTCGACGGGCGCTGCCGCCGGATCATCGGAGGAGGACACGCGTAGTGGGCGCGATCTATCTGGTCCGGCACGGGCAGGCGTCGTTCGGCGCGGAGAACTACGACCAGCTCTCGCCGCGCGGCTTCGAACAGTCCACTGTGGTCGGTGAAGAACTGCTGCGGCGGGGTGTCGAATTCACCAAGGCGCGAGCGGGTTCCCTTGCCCGCCAACGGGACACGGCCGCGACGGCGTTGAAGGCGCTCGGCTCCGGGATCACCGTCGTCGAGGACGAGCGCTGGAACGAGTACGACCACGTCGACATCGCGAAGTACCACGCGGCCGGCGTCCAGCAGACCGATTCGCGGGCGTATCAGGCCGCTTTGGACGGTGCGCTGAACGCCTGGGTCTCCGCCGGTGAGGACAGCCCGTGCGCGGAAACCTGGCCTCGGTTCCTGGAGCGGGTCCAAGGGGCGCTGGCCGACGTCGTGGCGTCGCTGGGCAAGGGTGAGCACGCGGTCGTCTTCAGCTCCGGCGGAGTGATCGCGACGGTCTGCGGCGCGCTCATGGGTACGCCCGAGGCGGGGCTGCTGAAGCTGAACCGGGTCACCGTGAACGCGGGCATCACGAAACTGGTGTCCGGCCGTGGCGGCGTGACCCTGTTGTCGTTCAACGAACATCCGCATTTCGAGGCGGAAGCCGCGGAACTACTCACCTACCGCTAGTGTCCCGCACCGGAATGCGACCCATGATTCGGCGGCCCAGCTTCCCGCTGGCGGCGTTGCCGGTCCGCCCGAGTACAACCCGGTACGAGGACGAACCGGCAACACCGCCAGCGGAAACCTGGATCCACCGACTCACGCACCGCATTCCGGTGCGCGACACTAGGAGAAACCCGATGGCGTTCGGCGAGGTCACGGTCATCCCGGTCAACGGGCACGGTCCCGAGGACGTCGTGGTCGACGACCAGGGGCGGATCTACACCGGCGTCGACGACGGGCGGATCCTGCGCGTCACGCCGGACGGCAAGCGGATCGACGTCCTCGGCGACACCGGCGGCCGTCCGCTGGGGCTGGAGTTCTACGGCGAAGACCTCCTGATCTGCGACGCCAAGGCCGGTCTGCTCACCATGCCGCTCGCGGGCGGTCCCGTGACCACGCTGGCGACTTCGGCCGTGGGACTCGATTTCGTGTTCTGCAACAACGCCGCCGTCGCCACCGACGGCACGGTGTACTTCACCGACTCGTCGCGCCGCTTCGGCATCGAGAACTGGCGCGACGACCTGATCGAGCAGACCGGCGGCGGCAGGCTTCTGCGGCGCACGCCGGACGGGAAGATCGAGCAGCTCGCCGACGGTTTCCAGTTCGCCAACGGCGTCGCGCTGCCGCCCGACGAGTCCTATGTGGCCGTGGCCGAGACCGGCGCCTACCGAGTCGCGCGGGTGTGGCTCACGGGGGACAAGGCGGGCACGCGGGACTACCTCGTCGACGACCTGTGGGGCTATCCCGACAATATCTCGACCGGCAGCGACGGGCTGATCTGGATCACCGTGGCGAGTCCGAAGGTGCCCGCGCTTTCCTTGGTGCAGAAGCTCCCCGCGCCGTTGCGGGCCGGTGTCCGGGCGTTGCCGACGGCCCTGCAGCCCGCACCCGCGCGGGAATGCGGGGTGCGCGGCGTGACCCCGGATGGGAAGCAGGTCCACGAACTACGCGGGGAGATCGACGGGTTCCACCTGCTCGTCGGCGTCCGCGAGCGGGCCGGGACCCTCTACTTCGGCTCCCTGGAGGACAACGCGATCGCCGTCACCTCAGTCTAAGCAGAATTCGTTGCCCTCCGGGTCGTTCATCACGATGAAGCCGAGGCTCAACGGCTCCTCGGGCTCGAAGCGCTGAATCCGCTTCGCCCCCAGCGCGACGAGCCTGTCGCACTCGGCTTCGAGCGCCGCCATGCGCTCGTCTCCCACCAGCCCGGGAGCGGCGCGGATGTCGAGGTGGACGCGGTTCTTGGCGATCTTGTCCTCCGGGACCTGCTGGAAGAAGATCTTCGGCCCTTCGCCGTCCGGGTCTTCGAGGGCCGAGCGGCTGTTGCGCTGATCCTCGGGCACGCCGACCCGCTCGAGGAACTCGGCCCACGCGTCCAGCGGATCGGTGCCCTCGGGCACCTCGACCCCGGGAGGACCGGGGTGGACGTAGCCCAGGGCGTCACGCCAGAAGATCGAGAGGGTTTTCGGGTCGAGGGCGTCGAAGCTGACCTGGAATTCGCGGCTCTTGCGGTTCATGGGACCACTCTGACATGCCTAGCGGACAGGATCGGTCCGCTATCTCTGGCACAGTGGGTGACATGGAGGACGAGCGCGGGACGACCGAGCGGGTGCTCACCCTGCTCGGGCTGCTCCAGCAGCGCGCCGTGTGGACCGGCCCGGAGCTGGGGGAACGGCTCGGCGTCACCCCGCGCACGATCCGGCGGGACGTCGAACGGCTGCGGGCGCTCGGCTATCCGGTGCAGGCCAGCAACGGTGTCGGCGGCGGGTACCAGCTCGGCCCCGGCCACGACATGCCACCGCTGCTGTTGGACGACGAGGAGGCGATCGCCACCGCGGTCTCGCTGCTCGCCGGCGCGGGCAGCGGTGAAGCCACACTCCGCGCGCTGACGAAGCTCGACCGGGTGCTGCCGACCAGACTGCGGCACGAGGTGAGCGCGCTGTCCGGCTCGGTGGTCGCCTTCGACGGAATCCGCGCGCCGATCGACCCCGACGTCCTCATGACACTGGCCCGCGCCTGCCGCGACGAGGTCGAGGCGGGCTTCGGGTATCCGTCGCCTTCGGGATTTACGCCGCGACGGGTCGAGCCGTACCGGCTGGTGGCCTCCGGCCGGCGCTGGTACCTGCTCGCCTTCGACCTCGGCCGCGACGACTGGCGCACCTTCCGCGTCGACCGGATGACCGAGGTTTCCGCGCGGTCATGGCGTTTCCGCCCGCGCCCGGCGCCCGACGCGGCGGCCTACGTGCAGGAGAACATCGCCAGCCGGGTCTACCGGCATCAGGCACGGTTCCTGGTGCACGCGCCCGCTCCGGTCGTGCGGGCGCAGGTCCCGGCTTCGGCGGCCGTGGTGCGGGAACGGGGGCCTTCGCGATGCGAGGTGTTGAGCGGGGCCGGGGATCTCGACTTCCTGCTGATGCATGTGGTGGTGCTGGGGCACGCGTTCGAGGTGATCGAACCGGCGGAGCTGGGGGAGCGGTGCCGGGTTCTGGCCGAACGGCTACTCCGGGCCGCAGGACCTGCGCAAGTAGGTGACTAGGCGCTGTCCTGTAAGCCATGTTCGCGGTCTTCGCGCCCAGGCGGTTCCTGACGGCACGGGCGGATGCGGCCGAGTACGACCCGGTACGAGGCCGATCCGCCCGCACCGCCAGGAACCACCTGGATCACGAAGCCCATCGAACAGACTCACAGGACAGCGCCTAGTTGCGGGGGACTCTAAGGCCGGTCGGGTGGGGAGAGGGGCGTGCGGCCCGGCGTTGGGTGCGGGCCGGGCCCGGTCTGCCAGGTGTTGCGAAAGCCACTTTCGCAACCTTCAATGTTGCGAAAGTGGCTTTCGCAACGTCGGGGGCACGCCTGATCGCCGACACCAGCCGACCGGCACGCAAGTAGGTGACTAATTGCGGCGGTAAGAGCTCACCGTCCGGTCCACTGAGGCGAACGCCCGGCCGTCCAGGCCGCATAGAACTCCCCGTGGTCCTTCGCCGTCATCAGCAGAGCCTGCGTGATCGCCTCGAGCTCGATGGAACTCCCCAGGTCCATGTCGAGCTCCCGCGTCAACAGCACCTTCGTCGTGCTGTAGGCCAACGCGGGTCCGTCGGCGAGCCGCCGGGCCAAAGCGGAAGTCTCGGAAGCGAGCTCAGCGTCGGGCACCACCTTCGAAGCCAGGCCGATCGCCTCCGCGCGGGCCGCGTCGATCTTGTCTCCCAGCATCAGGAGTTCCGTCGCGCGGCCCAGGCCGACGAGCCGCGGCAGCAGGTACGCCGAGCCCATGTCCGCGCCGGCCAGGCCGACTTTCGTGAACAGGAAAGCGAATTTCGCCGACGACGCCATGAGCCGGAAGTCGCTCGCCAGCGCGATCACCGAACCCGCGCCCGCCGCGATGCCGTTCACCGCGGCGATCACCGGGATGGGGCACTCTCGTAGCGCTTTCACCACCGCGCCGGTCATGCGGGTGAAGTCCAGCAGTTCCGCGGACTCCATTTTCTGCAGTTCGCCGATGATCTCCTCGACGTCGCCGCCGGAGCAGAAACCGCGCCCGCGGCCGGTGATGACCAGCACCCGGACGTCGCCGCGGTGCGGCAGCTCGGCCAGCAGGTCGCGCAGGTCCGCGTAGGCGTCGAAGGTGAGCGCGTTCAGTTTTTCGGGGCGGTCCAAGGTGACCGTGGCGACGCCGTCGTCCACGGTGAACTCGAAGTGCTCCCAGTCCGTCGTGATCGGCGGCGTGGCGCGGAACGGGCTCATGACTGGATCCCACCTCCATCGAGGACGAGTGTCTGTCCGTTGATCGCGGCGGCTTCGGGCGCCGCGAAGAAGGTCACCGCGTGGGCGACCTCGTCGGGTTCGAGCAGGCGGCCGAGCGGGGACGCGGCGGCGAGGGCGGCTTCCGCGCCGGCTTCGTCGCGGCCGGTCCGTTCCTGGATCCGGGCGACCGAGGCGGCCGTCATGTCCGTGCGCACGAAGGCCGGACAGACGGCGTTCGCGGTGACGCCGGTGCCCGCCAGTTCCGCGGCGGTGGCGCGCATCAGGCCGACGGCCGCGTGCTTCGACGCGGTGTACCCGGCCGTGTAGCGGTAGCCGATATGCGACGCGGTCGAGGCGACGGTGACGATCCGGCCGGTGTCACGCGACCGCATACCGGGCAAAACCGCCCGTGTGCACAGAAAAGCACCGGTCGCGTTGACCTCGAACTGGCTCCGCCACTGCTCCAGCGACGTCTTCGCCAGCGGGGCGCTCGCCGAGATCCCGGCGTTGTTCACCAGCACGTCCACCGGGCCGAGGTCGTCGAAGTACCGGGCGACGGCGTCTTCGTCGGTGACGTCGCAGTCGGCCCGGCCGGGCGCGTGCACCTTGTCCCCGGCGGCCTGGAACCGGGCGGCGATGGCGGCGCCGATCCCGCGTGTCCCGCCGGTTACGACGACGATCCTGCTCACTCTGCCTCCACCCGGCGCAACGCGCGCCGATCGAGTTTTCCGTTGGCCGTGCGGGGAAGTTCGGTCACGAACACCACCTCGCGTGGATACTTGTGCTTCGCCAGCTGAGCCCGCGCGTGGTCCTTCAGTTCGTCGGCGGTCACGGAAGCGCCCTCCGCCAGGACGACGCACGCCCGCGGGACGATCAGGCCGTCGACGGTCACCCCCAGCACCGCGCAGTCGACGACGGCGGGATGACCGATGAGACAGTCTTCGATCTCGCTCGGCGCGACGAACACGCCGGACACCTTCAGCAGGTCGTCGGCGCGGCCGTGGTGGTGGAAGTACCCGTCGGTGTCGCGACTGAAGAGGTCACCGGTGCGCAGGGTGTCGCCGTGGAACGTCCGCGCGGTCTTCTCCGCGTCGCCGTAGTACTCCCGCGCGATGGTCGGGCCGGTCACCTCCAGGGTGCCGATCTCCCCGTCCGGTAGGGGATCGCCGCTCTCGTCGAGAACGCGAGCGGTGTAACCGGGGACCTCGCGGCCGAGGCTGCCGACCCGCTGCGCGCCGGGCACATTGGACAGGTAGATGTGGTATGCCTCCGACGAGCCGATCCCGTCGATCACCGGGACGCCGAACGTGTTGTCCCACTTGCGATGCAGCTCCGAGGGCAATGCCTCGCCCGCCGACGTGGCGAGCCGCAGCGAACTCATGTCCACAGTAGACGCTGCCGGATGGGCGATCATCGCGCTCATCATGGTCGGCACGTTGACCAGGATCGTGGGGCGGTAGCGCTCGATCAGCGAGAACAGCAGTTCGGCGGTGCTGCGTTGCGGGAACACGATCCCGGACGCACCGACGCCGAACGGGAACAACGCGGTCAGATCCCGCGCGTAGCCGAAGAACAACTTCGGCACGGCCAGAACGCGGTCGCCCTCGCGGAGGCCGAGCACGCCGAGCGCGTACCGGTCGAAGCTCTCCAGCGCGCTGCGCGCCGGATGCACGCAGGCCTTGGGCGAGCCGGTGCTCCCGGTGGTGAACTTCCAGATCGCGACATCGTCCAAAGTGGTCGGAGCGGCTTCCAGGTCGGGAGAAGCCGACGCGACCAGTGCGTCGAACGAGTGCTCGCCGGGCTCCACCTCGACATCGCCGATGACCAGCAGGTTCCGTGCCCCGGCTTCGCGCAGCGCGGGCAACGTCGAGCCGTCCGCGATGACGACGACGGCCTCGGTGTAGGCCAGGTAGTACGCGTAATCCTTGGGCTGGAGGAAGGAATAGACCTCGGCGGTGACGGCGCCGATCTTCTGCGCCGCGTACCAGACGGCCACGAACTCGACACTGTCGTTCAGCGCCAGCAGGACCCGCTGTCCACTTCGGACACCGAGGTCGCGCAGCACGTTCCCGGCGCGGTTCACCAGTGCCGCCAGTTCCGCGTACGTGACCTCCTCGTCGCCGCACAGCAACGCCGTCCGCTCGCCGGGGAGGCGGTCCACGAAATGGGTCGCCAGGTTGAAGGTCATACCAGCTCCCGGATCGCTTCGACCAGGATGTCGGTGAGCACCGAGAAGGTCTTCTCGCCTTCTTCGGCGCTCGCTTGGGCAGGAGTGCCGCAGTAGGCCTCGGTCATCCCGGCCGAGGCGAAGTCCGTGACCCCGCCGCGCGCCAGGTCGACGTGGACCGCGGGCAGCGTGCGCTGGACGGCGGCGTCGACGAGGTCCGGCCGGTCGGCGAGCACCAGCGACGTCTCGTACTGCCCGGCGTGGCACTCGCCCGAGCGGAACTCGTCGGTGAGCCGGGTGGCGTACCGGCGGCGGACGAGGTCGACGAAGCCGACGCCGCCGATCTCCGCCACGCGCCGCAGCACGGCCAGATGTGCCGGTTCGAAATGGTTGTTGACCAGCAGGATCCGGGAGAAACCCTGCTCGGCGAGCGCCCCGCAGATCTCGGTCAGCAGCGCGTGCAGGGTCGCTTCGCCGATCGAGATGCCGCCCGCGAAGCCGGCCGCGAACCGGGTCACGCCGTAGGGCACCTCGGGGAGGATCAGCACGCGGACGCCGGGGTCACCCGCCAGCCGGGCGGCGGCACGCTCGCACATCCCCCGTGAGATCAGGGGATCGGTGCCCAGCGGCGCGTGCGGCCCGTGTGGTTCGACCGCGCCCACCGGCAGCAGCAGCACGGGGACGCGCGCATCGGACGCGAGCGCGGCCACCTGACGCGAGCTCAACTCCGCGAAGTACGTCACCCGAATCAAGCTACACCGCAGCGGCCTGAGGTGTATAGAGTTGCGCGCATGCCCGAATCGGCCACACCGCACGGCGACCCAGGTCCCCAGGAACTGGTGATGACGCTGCTCGGCACCTACGTGTCGCCGCGCGAGAGCCGCCGTGTCTGGTCCGGCGGCCTGGTCGCCGTGCTCGCCGGGCTCGGCTTCTCCGACGGCGCCGCGCGGATCGCGCTGGCCAGGCTCGCCCGCCGCGACCTGCTCGCGAGACACAAGGCCGGCAGGCTCACCCACTACTCGCTGACCCGCCGCACGATCGCGCTCCTGGAGGACGGCGACCGCCGGATCTTCTCCCTCGGCAGGCGCGAACGCGAGGTCGGGGAGTGGACCGTGCTGTGGCAGAGCATTCCCGAAAGCCGCCGCCAAGCCCGGGAACGGCTGGTGCGCCGTCTGCGCTTCCTCGGTTTCGGGCCGGTGCAGGACGGCACCTGGATCGCTCCGCACGACCGCGAGGCCGAGGTGCTCGCCCTGCTGGCCGAACTGGACGTCTCCGAGTACGCCGGGCTGATGCTCGGGAAACCGTCGGCGGGCCTCGACGTCCGGCGGTTCGCCGGCCGGGCCTGGAACCTCGACGGCCTCGCCGCGCGATACGACGCGTTCGTCCGGGATTTCGGCGGGTACCCGGGTGACCTGCCCGACCCGGAGGCGTTCGCCGTCCGGACCTGGCTGACGCACACCTTCCGCGCCTTCCCGTCGCTCGATCCGGAACTCCCGGTCGAGCTGGTACCGGCTCCGCCGAGCCGGGCGGCCGCGGTCGAACTGTTCCACGATCTTTACCAGGCACTGGCCCCGGCCGCGCAACGCCATTTCGATGAGGTGACAGAAAAATGACAGGCGACACTCAGGCCGCATTGAGTTACACGTCCTACCTTTCGCTGGACGAATTGCTGGACGCGCAGCATCCCCGCTCCGACGAACACGACGAGTTGCTCTTCATTGTTATCCACCAAGTGTATGAACTTTGGTTCAAACAAGTTCTCCACGAGGCGCTTTACCTGCAGGCGCAGCTCGAGGCGGGTAACACCGCTCACTCCGTCCGTACTCTGCGGCGAATCCTGACTATCTTCAAGGTGGTGGTCGCGCAGATAGATGTGCTCGAGACGATGACTCCGAGCCAGTTCACCAGTTTCCGTGCGCGACTCGACGCTTCGAGCGGGTTCCAGTCGGCTCAATTCCGCGTTCTGGAGGCCGTTCTCGGCCGCCGGGACGAGCGGGTGTTCGCGCATTACCCCGAAGGCGGTGAACAGCGCGCCCAGATCTCCGACGCGATGTCACGGCCGTCGCTCTTCGATTCCTTCGTCACCTACCTCGCGGTGAAGGAGTACGACGTCCCGACCGGGCGCGATGTCACCAAGCCACTCGAACCCTCTCCGGCGCTCCAAGAGGTTCTGTTGCGGGTCTACCGCGATGACACCGGGCCGTCCGTCGTGGCGGAGCACCTGGTCGATCTGGACGAAGGGATGCAGGAGTGGCGGTATCGGCACGTGAAGATGGTCGAGCGCACCATCGGAGACAAGACCGGGACGGGGGGTTCGTCGGGCGCGCACTATCTTCGTTCGACGCTTTTCTCCCCGATGTTCCCGGACCTCTGGGCGGTGCGGAGCAGGCTTTGACGAACCTCGACGAACTCCGCCGCGACCCCAACGCGCTCGCGGCGCACTACACGGGATTCGGTGTGGCGGACCGGATCCTGTTGACCGGGCACTCGCATCAGGCCTGGCCCGACGTCGCGCGGGAGGGTCTTCTCGATGCCTTCGCCGACGCGGCCGAAGAGGTCGACACGAAGTGGGACCGGGCCTTCGCGAAGGCCGACGAGATGCGGGCCGGGTTCCGGGCGCTGCTCGGTGACCCGCACGGCGCCATCGCGCTCGGCGCCAGCACCCACGATCTGGTGATCCGGTTCCTCTCGGCGATGGATCTCCCGCGCCGTCCGCGGCTGGTCACCACCGACGGGGAGTTCCACACGCTGCGCCGTCAGCTGGCACGGCTGGCCGAGGAAGGCGTCGAGGTGGTCCGCGTCCCCGCGACGCCGGTCAACACCCTGGCCGAACGCGTCGCGGCCGAGGTCACCGAAGACACCGCCGCCGTGCTCGTCTCGGCCGTGCTGTTCGAGACCTCCCGGCTCGTGCCGGGCCTCGCGCATCTCGCCGACGTCTGCCTTTCGAAGTCGGTGAACCTCGTCGTCGACGCCTACCACGCGCTCGGCGTCGTCCCGTTCTCGCTGCACGACCTCGGGCTCACCAACGCCTGGGTCCTCGGCGGCGGCTACAAGTACCTCCAGCTCGGTGAGGGCAACTGTTTCCTGCGGATGCCCGCGCACGCGCAGGAACTGCGCCCGGTCGTCACCGGTTGGTACGCCGAGTTCGGCGCGCTCGCGGACGAGCGCCGACCCGGCCAGGTCGCCTACGCCTACGGATCGGACAGGTTCGCCGGAGCGACCTACGACCCGACGAGCCACTACCGGGGTGCTCGCGTCTTCCGGTTCTTCGCCGAGCAGGGGCTCACGCCCGAGTTCCTGCGGGAGGTCTCGCGGCACCAGGTCGGTTTCCTCGCCGAGGGCTTCGACAAGCTCGGGTTGCCCGAAAAGGTCATCACGCGTGACCGCGAGACACCGCTGGACCGGATCGGCGGTTTCCTGTCACTGAAGTGCGCCGACGCCGGCGCGCTTCAGGCCGCCCTCGCCGGACGCGGCGTCCGTACCGACAGCCGCGGCCCGTACCTGAGGTTCGGGCCGGCACCGTACCTGTCCGATCGTCAGCTCGACTCCGCGCTCCACGTCCTCCAAGAGGTCGTCGACGGCTGAGACGGCTCTGCCCCGGTTTGGCGAACGGACCGGGGCGATCTAGGTTTGCGATGTGGCACCGTCGCCGCCGGACGACCTTCGTCGGGGACTGTGCCTTGTTGCAGGAACTTCGCACGTGAGCCACAAGCAGCGTGCACTCCAGGACAAGGAGTCACCACAGTGACCGAAGTGTTCGGCCAGGGTACCGGCCATGAACAGGTCGTCTTCTGCCAAGACCAGGCCACCGGCCTGAAGGCCATCATCGGGATCTACTCGACGGCGCTGGGTCCGTCGCTCGGCGGAACCCGGTTCTACCCTTACGAGTCCGAGGAAGCCGCGCTCGCGGACGTCCTCGCGCTGTCGAAGGGGATGGCCTACAAGAACGCGCTCGCCGGGCTCGACCTCGGCGGCGGCAAGGCCGTCATCATCGGCGATCCCCAGAAGCACAAGACCGAAGCGCTGCTTCGCGCCTTCGGCCGGTTCGTCCAGTCGCTCGGCGGCCGCTACATCACCGCCTGCGACGTCGGCACCTACGTGCAGGACATGGACATCGTCGCCCGCGAATCGGAGTTCGTCACGGGCCGCTCGCCGGAGAACGGCGGCGCCGGCGACTCCTCGGTGCTCACCGCCTTCGGCACCTACCAGGGCATGCGCGCCTCCGCGGACGCCGTCTGGGGCGTCCCGGACCTCGCGGGCCGCAAGGTCGGCGTCGCCGGGGTCGGCAAGGTCGGGCACATCCTCGTCGGGCATCTGATCGAGGCGGGCGCGCAGGTGGTCATCACCGACGTGTCGCCCGCGGCGATCGAACGCACCCGCGCGGCGTACCCCGGGGTCGAGGTCGTCGAAGACCTCGACACGCTGATCCGCACCGAACTCGACGTCTTCGCGCCGTGCGCGCTGGGCGGCGTGCTCAACGACGAGACGGTCGGGCTGCTGCGCGGCAAGATCGTCTGCGGCGCGGCCAACAACCAGCTCGCGCACCCGGGCATCGGCAAGCAACTCGACGACCGCGGCATCCTCTTCGCGCCGGACTACCTGGTCAACGCCGGTGGCGTGATCCAGGTCGACGACGAGCGGCACGGCTTCGACTTCGCGCGCGCCAAGCGCAAGACGACGGCCATCTTCGACACCACCAAGGCGGTGTTCGCACTGGCCAAGGCCGACGGGGTCCCGCCGTCGACGGCTGCCGACCGGCTGGCGGAGCGCCGGATGGCCGAGGTCGGCGGACTGCGGTCGATCCTGACGGTGTAGCTCTCCCCGCAAGTGCAATGAAGGGGCCTTTCATAGCAAAATTTGCTATGAAAGGCCCCTTCATTGCACTGGGGACTTGGCCGCAGAGGTGCCCGGAGGTGGCCGGTGTGCCGCGGTGCGGTGGCGATCCGAGAGGTTGCGAAAGCCACTTTCGCAACGCCGGCTTCGCCCCTTCACAGGCACCGAGCCGATACAGGGCTCGGAAGCGGCGAAAGCCACTCTCGGGACACCAGGTGCTCCGAAAGTGGCTTTCGCGTCATGTGTATCCAGAGGCGCGGGGACTCAGCCGCTCTTGCGACGGAAGGTGCGCTTGTTCGCGGCCGGGCCGTGGGCGTGCAGGTTCTTGCCGCCGGCGTTCTCGTGTGCCGAGCCCGAACGGGCCTGGGCCTGCTTGCGCTCCAGGGCCTCGCGGAACTTGCGCTTGGTGTCGTCCTCTTCGCCATCCGCTGGGGACGGTGCCGGTTCAGTCATTACTACCTCCGAGGTGACGACATGTGACGTTCTCACCCTGTCAGGAACCATCCGGATTGGCGAGTCGATTTACGTCACCTGGGCGGCGTGGGCAGCCGGACCGGGCCGCCGAACCGGACCCGGTCGCGCAGCAGCGGCCGCCAGCAGTGGTCGCACAGCAGGATCGGCTTCAGCCGGTTGCCGCAGTCCACGTGCTCCAGCGTGATGTCCGGGTCCTGTCCCGGCACCTCGAAGCCCCGCGACCATTCGGCGATGAACGCCAGCGCGGGGAAGAACGCGAGCCCTTTCGCCGTCAGCCGGTAGTCGTGCGCGTCGGTGCGGGTCTTCGCGGTCCCGGTCCGCAGCACGCCGACGTCCACGAGTTTCGACAGCCGCCCCGAAAGCACGCTCGGGCCGATGCCGAGTTCGCGTTCGAACTCCGAGAAGTGCCGTGCCCCGAGCAGCGCGCTCACCACGAGCCCGGTCGACCACCGGTCGCCGAGGAGTTCCATGGTGTCGGGGAAGAACATCAGCGGGTCACCGGCGAGGGATTCGGCGTCCTTGCGGCGGAAGCGTTTCGTCGCCGTCGCTTCGACGACGCCGGTGTCGTCGAGCCGCCGCGCGCGGACGTCGCGGGCGTCGACCCGGCGTTCGCACGAGGCGCAGCCGAGCGGCGCCGAAGTGGGCAGCTCGCAGTCGAGGTGGATCAGCGTCGGCAGCACGGCACGCCGTCCCTCGACCCATTCCCGTTCCCACGCCCAGATCGAGATCAGCAGCGGCCACAACGCGAGACCGCGTTCGGTGAGCCGGTACTCGTGCCGGGTGCGGCGCGCGTCGCGGTACGGCGTGCGGACGAGCATGCCGCCGTCGACCATTTCGCGGAGCCGCCCGGACAACGCGGTGGGGGAGATGCCGAGCCGCAGCCGGAGTTCCTCGTACCGGCGGAAACGCAGGAACAGGCTCTGCAGGATCAGCAAGGTCCACTGGTCGCCGAGCAGTTCGAGCGCCCGGCGCAACGGATCGCCCGCCGGCCGGACGCGGTGCGCCGTCGCCTCTGTCACGTACGTGCCTCTCCGGTGATGTCGCTGTCAGCGTACTACTGACTACAGCAGCAGAAGTCTATTGACAGCTGACTACAGAAATCATAGTGTCTCGGCAATCGGTCAACGCGAACCAGCCGGGGAGAACCGATGACCAGTACCTCCGAGCAGCCGGTCCTGGTGGCAGCCGCCGCCGGAGAACCCGAGGTCAACCCGTACCTGCTGGGTGTCTACGCCCCGGTCGGCGAAGAGATCGACGCGAGTGATCTCGAGGTCATCGGCAAGATCCCCGCGGACCTGAACGGTGTGTACCTGCGCAACGGCCCCAATCCGCGATTCGAGCCGGAGGGCCGCTACCACTGGTTCGACGGCGACGGCATGATCCACGCCGTCCACCTGGAGAACGGCAAGGCCCGCTACCGCAACCGCTGGATCCGCACCAAGGCGTTCGAGGCCGAATCCGAAGCGGGCAAGGCGCTCTGGAAGGGCGTCATGGAGTCACCCAAGGGCAACCCGTTCGGCAACTCGCACGGCCTGAACGTCAAGGACAGCGCCAATACCGACCTGATCTTCCATCGAGGCAAGGTGCTCTCCACCTGGTACATGTGCGGCGAGCCGTACGGGGTCGACCCGCTGTCGCTGGAGACGCTGGGCGCCGAGGACTTCCTCGGCACGCTGGTCGGCGACATGATGGCCCATCCGAAGGTCGACGAGCGCACCGGCGAGATGTTCTGGTTCGACTACGGGCCACGGCCGCCGTACCTGCGCTACGGCGTGATCAGCGCCGACGGCAAGGTCGCGAGCACGACCGAGATCGAACTCCCCGGTCCGCGACTGCCGCACGACATGGCGATCACCGAGAACTACGCGATCCTGATGGACTTACCGCTGGTCCAGGACATGGAGGCGGCGCGCAACGGCCGTCACAAGCTGGTGTTCGACCGGTCGCTGCCGAGCCGGTTCGGGGTGTTGCCTCGCTACGGTAACGGTAGCCAGATCCGGTGGTTCGAGGCCAGCCCGTGCTACATCTACCACGTCGTCAACGCCTGGGAGCAGGGCGAGGAAATCGTCCTCGACGTCTGCCGCGTCCAGCGGCCGAGCCCGCGGGCCGACGCACGCACCCCGCTCGCCAAGATGCTGTCGTACCTGCGGCTGGACGCCTCACCGCACCGCTACCGGTTCAACCTGCGGACCGGGCAGTGCCTGGAGGACCAGCTCGACGACGACAACACCGAGTTTCCGTCCGTCGACTCGAGGGTGGTCGGCGGCCGGAATCGCTTTTCCTACGCGGTGCACATCTCGCCGGATTCGACGCTCAAGTTCGACGGCCTGGTGTGCTACGACAATCGTGCCGGCGCCAAGACCGAATATCGCTTCGGTCCGGGCCGGTGGGGCAGTGAGGCGCCGTTCGCACCCCGCGACGGCGCGGCCGCCGATTCCGCTGACGGCTATCTGGTGACCTTCGTCCAGGACGAGCGCGAGGGGCGCTCGGAACTGGACGTCTTCGACGCCGCCGATCTCGCTGCCGGACCCGTGGCCAGGGTCCTTTTGCCCCAGCGTGTCCCGCTCGGTTTTCACGCGACCTGGGTCCGGGCGGACCAGCTGGAACCTTCCGGTAGCCGATGATCCCCTTCGCATCCGCCCACCGGAGGGGAGTGGGCAGGTGCGCGCACGCCGGGAAGCCGTGTCCGAGTCGCCCCTTCCAGGGGGTGGGGCGACTCGGACACGGCCTTTCGCACGGAACGCCGTACCGCTCCGGCGAGCGCGCCGATCGTGGTCGCGGTGGCGAACACGACCGCGGCGATACCGGTCTCGGTGGTGAACTGAAGCTCGCCCGCCGTGCCGACGGTGAATCCCGAATGGACACTCCAGGCGATCAACGCCGTCCCGGTCGCCGCGGCCAGGCGTGTCACGGCGCCGGTGGCGAGCACGACGAAACCCAAGACCACCAAGGAAAAGCTGTGATGTCGGGCGGAACCGAGGAGCCCGGCCACCGACGCCGCGACGACGACGGAGACACAACCGAACGGGAAGCCGAAGCACTCGGGTTTCCTCATCCGCCCAGTCAACTCCACGTCACCGAGCATGCCGTCGGCGTCGACGGGTTCCCTACGCCTCCGCCGGAATTCTTGACGGAACATTGACCCCTTATCGAGGAGAAGGTCAAAGGTGTCGTGAGGCTGGTGGTCTGGCGTGAGGTGGTCGTGAGTGGCGTTTCGGGTTAGAACCCGAATCGCCACTCACGACCCCCGGCACCGACCACGCCACCTTTGCCTTGCCCCTCAAGCCTTCCGCGCGTGCACGATGATCGCGTCGGCGATCGCGGGCCACAACTGCCGCGGCAGTTCGTGCCCCATTCCGGGGAACAGCAGCAGTTCGGCGTCCGGGATCGCTTCCGCGGTCGCCTTCCCACCGCTGACGTTGATCAGCGGGTCGCTCTCGCCGTGGATGACGAGCGTCGGGACGCGGACCTCGCGTAGCTTCGCCGTGCGGTCACCCGAGGCGACGACGGCGGCCGCCTGCCGCAACGCGCCCGCGGGGTGATTCGCCCGGTCATAGTTGCGGGCGGCCTTCATCCGCAGGAATTCGTCCTCGGACGGGTGCCCAGGCGAGCCCACGAGCTTGAACCACTCGACGCCGTCTTCGATCGCCTGTTCACGGGTGGCGGCGGGCGGACGCGTCAGCCCGGCGAGCGCGGCGGGCTCCGGATGCCCGACCGAGGGATCCCCGGTCGTCGACATGATCGAGGTGAGGCTCAGCAGCCGCTTCGGCGCGTCGATCGCGAGCTGCTGCACGATCATCCCGCCCATCGAGGCGCCGACGACGTGCGCCCGCTCGAAGCCGAGCGCGTCGAACAGCCCGGTGACGTCGGCGGCGAGATCGGAAAGCAGGTACGGCGCGGAGGTCAGGTCGCCCGCGGCGAGCGCGGCCAGATCCGGCGCGGGGAGATCGTCCAGATAGGACGAGAGGCCGATGTCGCGGTTGTCGAACCGGACGACGTGGAACCCGCCCGCGGCGAGCAGTTCGCAGAAGCCGACTTCCCACGTCACCATCTGGGCGCCGAGACCCATCACCAGGACGAGCGGCGGATCCGCGGGGGAGCCGAAGGTGTCGTACTCGAGTTCGAGACCGTTCACGCGTGCGCGGGGCATGCCACGATCCTGCCGGAACCGCCACCATCGGACCAGGCGAAGGCGGATACGGTAGCCCGCATGCCGACTTTCTCCGAAGACGCGGGTTCCCGGCCGAGGTCGCGCGCGGCTTCCGGACGGCAGGCGGTCACCAGGGACCGCATCGTCGACGCGGCGCTGGAGCTTTCGGCCGAGTCCGGGCTGGAGAACTGGACGCTGCGGCAGCTGGCCGCCGCCGTCGACGCCTACCCCGCGGTGGTCTACCACCACGTGGGCGACCGCGACACCGTCGTCGTCGCGGTCCTGGACCGGGTGGTCGGCGAGCTGACCTTGCCCGACGAGACCCTGCCGTGGCGGGACTGGTTCGACGAGTTCCTGCCGACCGTGCGGACGGTGTTGCGCCGCTATCCCGGCTCGGCGCGGCGGCTGGCCCTGTTCGGGCCGTCGGTCGCCGCCGCCGTGCCGACCATGAACACCGGCATCGGCCGTCTGCTCGCGGCGGGCTTCGGCACCGAGGCGCCGTTCGCCTACAACCTGCTGCTCGCCACCGCCTGCCAGTTCGTCGCGATGGAGGACGACCGCGAGAGCGCGATGGCGCTCCAGCTCGACCGGTCCGAGGGCTACGCGGCGTACCGCACCCGCGAGGATCTGCCGGGGATGGCGGCGCTGGGCGAATCGATTTCGGCGCTGGTCGCGGATCCCGATCTCGCGGCGGGTTACTACGAGCGGCTCTACGGTTACGCCGTGCAGCGCTGTCTCGACGGGCTCCAGCATCGGCTCACCCAGTTGAACGCTCTCGGAAGTTTGACAGAGCCGTGACAGCGAATCGGCGTAGTGTGGAGGAATACCGGTGCTCGTCACCGGTCCCGAAGCCCCTGGCACCAACCTCCCCCTCGAGGTGCCGGGGGCTTCTTTTAGGCGCTGTCCTGCAAGTCATCGAACAGACTTGTTGAGGGGTAAGGCAAAAGTGTCGTGCCGGGGGTGGTGGGGGGCTTTCGGGTTAAAACCCCAAACCCCCCCCAACGCCCCCCGGCACCGAACCCGCCAAGTTCGCCTTCCCCCTCGACT
>NZ_QHHW01000065.1:0-37614 GCF_003947325.1 Amycolatopsis sp. WAC 01375 | reverse complement strand
GGGAGCACCGCCGGGGACGGGGGGGGGGGGGGGGCGGGGGGGGGGGGGGGAACCTCAGCCCGCCCGCCGCTGCGCATGCCGGTGCCAAGCCTTCGCGTAGGCCTCCCGGTGCCGCTCCGCGGTCGTCGCCCACGAGAACTCCTTCGCCCGCCGAAGCGCGGCTTCGGCCAGCTCGGCCCGCCTCGCGGGAGCGTCGAGCAGCTCCGAGATGGCCGCGGCGACGTCTCCGGCGCCGACTCCGCAGTAGGCGACCGCGTCGCCGCCGACCTCCGGCAGCGAAAGCCGCCGGGTCGTGAGCACGGCCGCGCCGCACGCCATCGCCTCCAGCACCGGCAGCCCGAATCCCTCACCGAGGCTCGGGTACGCGACCAGATCGGAGCCGCCGAGGAAGCCGGCGAGGGTGTCGAACGGCAGGTATCCGGCCCGGATCACGCGCAACCGATGCGGCACGGCGTCGAGGGCGCGTTCGACCTGCGAATCCCAGCCCGGTTGTCCGGCGAGCACCAGCGCCGGCGGGTTCGGCCTGCCGATCACGGCGTGTGCGAAGCCGCGGATCAGCGCGGGCACGTTCTTGCGCGGTTCGAGCGCGCCGAGGAAGGCGACGTACGGCGTCTTCCCCAGTCCGACGGCCTGCCGCGCGGCCTCGATCTCGGCGGGTGAGGGTGGATGGAACCGATCCGGTTCGACGCCGTGGTGGATGATCTCCAGTTCCGAGGTGCGCACCTGTCCGACGCGCTCGAGTTCGGCCGCCGTCGCGATGCTCGGCACGACGCACAGCGTCGCGCGGCGAAGCGCCGTCGCGGTCCAGGCGCGGAAGAAGCGCGCCTTCACCGAAGAGTGCAGGACGGCGTCGGTGAAGAAGGTCGCGTCGTGCAGCGTCACCACCGAAGCGGCCGGGCTGGCCAGCGGCATCGTGTAGTGCGGCGAGTGGACGACGTCGGCGGCGAGCCGCCGGACCAGCCGGGGCAGGGTCGCCTGCTCCCAGGTCAGCCGGGCCGTCCTGGTCGAAGTCGACGGCGAGGTCGGCACGATCCGCGCGCCGGGCGCCAGCCGGTCGTACAGCACCGCGTCCCGCGGCTGGCAGACGACGGTGATCCGCGCGCCGTCCTCGTCCAGCGCCGCGACCAGGGAATCCACGTAACGTCCGACGCCACCCCGGTCCGCGGGGACAGCGGTCGCGTCGATCAGCACGCGAGGGTCATCGGTCACCCTAGGAGGGTACGGCTGCTCACCGGCTCCGCGGTGGGGAACCGGGAAACTGATCGCGCTGGTGGAGGCCCCAAACGGCCGAAGCGGCGCGTTGCCAGGTGAACTCACTCGAACGGCTGAGACCACTGTCACGCAGCGCTGCCGCACGCTCCGGGTGGTCGAGTACGTCGCGAAGGGCATCCGCAAGCGCTTGCGCCTCGCCGACGGGGACGGTGACGCCCGCTCCCCCGGCCACCTCGACCAGGGCGGGGACGTCCGAATGCACCACCGGCACCCCGGCCGCCATCGCCTCGATCAGCGGCAGCCCGAAACCCTCCGCCCGGCTCGGCATCGCCAGCACCGACGCGCCCCGCAACGCGAACGCCAGTTCCGCGTCGCTCACCTTCCCCAGCAGCCGGACGTCCGCGCCGTGCTCGCGTGCCAGCGCCGCCGGATCGACCCCGCCCCAGCCTGGCTGACCGGCCAGCACCAGTGGCACCCCGACCCGGCCGGCGGCGTCGATCAGCACGTCGATGCCCTTGCGCGGCTCGATCGTCCCGATCGCGAGCACGTACCGCTCGGGCAGCGCGACCTCGGTGAACGCGGCGGGCGGCCGCACACCGTGCGGGATCACGTGCAGCGGAGCCGAAACCGGAACCAGCCCGGCGAGCTCGTCCGCAATCGCTTGCGTCGGAACGGTCAGCGCGGTCGCCCGCGCCGCCGCTCGCGCGATCATCGCCTTGTGCCACGCGACACCGCGCGGGGTCAGCGTCTCGGGATGCGTCCACGGCACGGTGTCGTGCACCGCGACCGACAGCGTCCGCCCCTTCGGCACGCGGGCGGGCGCGAGCGGCGTCGGCGCGTGGACCGCGTCGCCACCCGGCCACCACGGCAGGCCCAGCTGCCAAGCGGCGATCAGCGCCCGTGGCGGGATCGGCAGCTCACGCGGTCCTTCGACACCCTCGACGACCGCGGCCTCGATGTCGGCATGCCGTGCGACCACGCTCGACACCGTCCAGCCCGGCGGCGCGGTCTCGGCGAGCGCCCGCAGCAATTCGCCGGTGTAGCGGCCTGTCCCGCCGGGGACCGGCGCCAGCAGCTGCTCGGCGAGCACGACCAGTTCGGGCATGGTCTCTATTCTCTCTGGCATGCCCAGCACCACCGTCGTCGTGGTCACCTGGCGCGGCGCGGCGCACATCATCGCCTGCCTCGACGCCCTCGCCGCGCAGTCCCGCCCGCATCGAACCCTGGTCGTCGACAACGCCTCCGACGACGGGACGGCCGCTCTGCTCGCCGCACATCCGTCGAAGCCCGAGGTGCTCCGGCTGCGGCGCAACACCGGTTACGCGGGCGCCATGGCCGCCGCACTGGACAAAGTGGACACCCCGCTGATGGCGTGGCTGAACGACGACGCCGCGCCGACCCCGGACTGGCTCGCGACCTGCGAAGACACCCTCGCCAAGGCGCCGCTCGCCGCCGCCGTGAGCGCCCGCCTGACGCTGGCCGACGGGACCGTCCAGTCCACCGGCGTCCGCCTGACCGCCGACGGTCACGGCGCCGACCTGCCGGAACCCGCCGAAGAGGTCTTCGGTTTCTGCGGCGGCGCGGCCGTGCTGAACGTCGAGGCGCTCCGCTCCGTCGGCGGCGTCCCGGCGTCCTACTTCTGCTACTACGAGGACACCGACACCGCGTGGCGGCTCCGGCTGGCGGGCTGGGACGTCGTCGGCGCCGAAGCCGAGGTCACCCATCGGCATGGCGCGAGCACCCGACCGGGTTCGGTCCAGTTCCACCTGTGGAATGAACGCAACCGCCTGCTGACCCTCCTGCGGTGTGCTCCGCGTGAAGTCGCGCTCCGCCAGCTGCTGAAGTTCGCCGCCCTGACCGCGATACTCCCCCTTCGAGGGCTCCGTCACAACAAGAAGGCTGCGGCGCCGAACTTCCGTCCGAGCCTGCGGTGCCGGGTGCTGGGTGCCGTCGCCGCCCGCCTGCCGCGCACACTGCTCGAGCGGCGGGCCATCGGGCGGCGCGCGACACTCGGCCGAGGCGCGGTCTGGGACGCGTGGGCGGGCAATTAAGCTCTGACAGAAGACGGAGATGAAGGTTGAGTCCGAGAAGGGCCCTCACAGGAGCCCGCCCCGGCCGAAGGCCCCGCTTCGCGGTGGCAGGGCGCACCATCACCAGAGGTGGTGGGCAGGCGAACGAGCGCCCTGGCGACGCGAAGCGGTCGCGGGCTCTTCATTGACGCTGCCCCAATCGAGAGCAGGGAGTACGGCTTTGGCGCAGGGGGAAACGCAACCGGTCGTCTCGGTCATCGTGGTGAACTACCGGGGAGCCGCCGACACCGTCACCTGCCTGCGCGCACTCGCCGAACACGATTACCCGAACCTCGAAGTCATCTGCGTCGACAACGCCTCCGGCGGCTCCGACGTCGCCGAGATCAAGGCCGCCGCCCCGGGCGTCAAGCTCGTCGAGTCCCCGGTGAACTCCGGCTTCGCGGGCGGCTGCAACCTCGGCGCGGAGCACGCGACAGGCACCGTGCTCGCCTTCCTCAACAACGACGCCCGCCCTGCTCCCGGCTGGGTGGGCGCGGCCGTCGCCGAACTGCGCGCGCAGCCGACGGTCGCCGCGGTGGCCAGCAAGGTCCTCGACTGGGACGGCACCGGCACCGACTTCGTCGACGCGGGCCTGACCTGGTTCGGCATGGGCTACAAACGCCACGCGGGCAGCCCGCTGGCCGACGTCCCCGCCGCCGAACACGAGATCGCCAAGGACGTCCTGTTCGCGACCGGTTCGGCGATGTTCGTCCGCGCCGGGGTGTTCGCCGAACTCGGCGGGTTCGACGAGCGGTTCTTCATGTTCTACGAAGACGTCGACCTCGGCTGGCGGCTGAACCTGCGCGGCTGGCGCGTGCGCTACGTGCCGGATTCGCTGACCTACCACAAGCACCACGCCACCATGTCCACTGTGGACGCTCCGGACTCCGGCCGCGAGACGTTCCTGCTGGAACGCAACGCCTTGGCCGCGCTGTACAAGAACCTCTCCGACGAGACACTCTCGCGCGCGCTGCCCGCGGCGCTGGCGCTGGCCGTCCGCCGGGCGACCGCTCGCGGAGACCTCGACGCCACCCAGCTCGATCTCGCCAAGGGCGTCGGCCCGGCCGAAACCGGTCCGGTCGAAGTGCCGAGGACGACGTTGGCCGGCGTGCTGGCGATCGACCAGTTCGTCGAGCTGCTGCCGTCGCTGGCCGAGTCGCGCGCCGTCGAACAGGCCGCCCGCGTCCGCACAGACGCCGATCTGCTTCCCTTGCTGCGCAAGGCGTTGGAGCCCGCATATCCGCTGCCGCGCTATCTCGCCGCGCACGACATCCTGGTCGAGACGTTCGGCATCGACCCGCTCTTCGGGCAGCGTCGCAAGATCGCGGTGATCACCGGTGACGCGATCACCGAACGGATGGCGGGCCCGGCGATCCGCGCCTGGAACATCTCCGCGACCCTGGCCGCCGAACACGACGTCCACCTGGTGACGGTCAATCCGCTCGCCGATCCGCCGCCCGCGCCGTTCCGGGTCAGCGCGGCGACCCGGCGCGAGCTGGAGGCTCCGATCGCGTGGGCGGACATCATCGTCCTGCAGGGCCACGTGCTGGAACTCGCGCCCTCGCTCAAGAAGCAGTACGCGCACAAGATCGTGGTCGCGGATCTGTACGACCCGATGCACCTCGAACTGCTCGAACAGGGCAAGGGCGTTCCCGACGACAAACGCGCGCTCGACCTCATCGGGGTCACCAAGGTCCTCGACGCGCAGCTGGAACGCGGAGACTTCTTCCTCTGTGCCTCGGAGCGTCAGCGGCACTTCTGGCTGGGGCATCTCGCGGCGATGGGCAGGCTCTCGCCGCGGCTGTACGACGCGGACCCGACCACCCAGTCGCTGCTCTCCATCGTCCCGTTCGGCCTCTCGCCCAACGCGCCGGTCCGCACCGGCCCCGGCCTCCGGTCCACTTTGGACGGCATCGGCGAGACCGATCACGTCGTGCTGTGGGCGGGCGGGGTCTACAGCTGGTTCGACCCGCTCACGCTGGTACGGGCGATCGAGCAGCTGCGGCAGCGCCGCGGTGACGTCCGCCTGGTGTTCCTCGGGATGAAGCATCCCAACCCCGAGGTCACCGAGATGGACATCGGCGCGCGCACGATGCTGCTTTCCGACACGCTCGGGCTCACCGGCAAGCACGTGTTCTTCAACCAGCAGTGGGTGCCGTACGAGGAGCGCCAGAACTGGCTGCTCGACGCGAACTGCGGCGTCACCACGCACTACGAGCACGTCGAGACGACGTTCGCCTTCCGCACCCGCGTGTTGGACTACCTGTGGGCCGGGCTGCCGATCGTCACCACCGACGGTGACTCGTTCGCGGACCTGGTCCGCGAGGAACGGCTCGGCGTCGTCGTCCCCGCCGAGGACGTGGACGCGCTGGCCGACGCGCTGGAAAAGGCGTTGTACGACGAAGAATTCGCCGCGGGCTGCGTCGAGCGGATGGCCGCGGTCGCCCAGCGTTACGCCTGGCCGGAAGCCCTGAAGCCGTTGGTGGAGTTCTGCCGGAACCCGCGGCCCGCCGCGGACCGGCTGCCCGGCTCGGAGGACCTCGTGGTCACCGCACCGGTGCGGGGCAAGGAAATGCTGCGCCGCGACGTCGACCTGATCCGCGAATACCTCGCCGACGGCGGCCCGAAGGAACTCGTGCGGCGCGTCGGCGGCCGCGTGGTCAAGGTCGCCAAGCAAAGGCTCGGCCGTGGCTGACCGCCCCTTGCGCGTCCTGCTCGACGGGACCCCGCTTCTCGGTGCCAGGACGGGTATCGGCCGGTACACGGTCGCACTGTCCGAAGAGCTCGCGTCGATGTCCGAAGTGGACACTCGCGCGGTCGCGTTCACGCTGCGTGGCTGGCGGCGGCTGCGGCACGTGCTCCCGCACGGTGTCCGGGCCCGGGGCATGCCGGTGGCGGCGCGGTTGCTGCGGAAGGCGTGGCTGCGTTCGCAACTGCCGCCGGTGGAACTGTTCGCCGGACCGACTGATGTCGTGCACGGCACCAACTTCGTGTTGCCCGGCCGGTTCCGCGCGGCGGGTGTGGTGACCATCCACGACCTGGCCTTTTTGGACGCTCCCGAGGAACTCGCGCCGAGCGATCACGAACTGCCGCGCCTGGTCCGGCGCGGCGCCCGGCTCGCCGACGCGATCTGCACGCCCACCAACGCCGTCGCCGACCAGGTCGCCGAACGGCTCGACGTGGACCGCGGCAAGATCATCGTCACCCCGCTCGGCGTGAACCCGGCCTGGTTCACCGCCCGCCCGCCGGACAAGGAACGCCGCAAGGAACTCGGCCTTCCTGACAAGTACCTGCTCTTCGCCGGCGCCCCCGGACCCCGCAAGGGCCTGCACTGGCTCCGGCAGGCGCACGAGGCGGCGCCGGATCTGCCGGAACTGGTGTTCGTCGGCCCCGGCTCGTTCGCGGTGGGCTCACGTTCGCGACACGTGGGCTACCTGTCCGACGTGAACCTCCGCCGGGTCGTCGCCGGGGCCAGCGCGCTGGTACTGCCGTCGCGCGACGAGGGTTTCGGGCTCCCGGTGCTGGAAGCGATGGCGTCGGACGTGCCCGTGGTGTGCACGGACATCCCGGCGCTGCGCGAGGTCGCGGGGAACTGCGCGAGCCTGGTCCCCTACGAGGACGTCGACGGGCTCGTGGAGGCGCTGCGGATCGCCGTCAGCGACCCGCACGCCGTCGCCACTTCGGCCGCGCGCCGCGCCCACGTCGCGAACTTCACCTGGCGCGCCTGCGCCGAACTCACCGTCGCCGCGTACCGCCAGGCCAGCACGAAACACTGACCACAACAGCCCCACGCGTCACTCCAGAGCGAAGCAAGGGACCTTTAGTATCGCTAGCTTTCCTAGCGCCGCTAGCGATCTGGGCCCGTGTTGCGCCCCCAATCACGTGAGTTCGCCTCCTGATCACGCGAGTTCGCTCCTCAATCACGCGAGTTCGCCGCCCAATCACGCGTGGTCGACGTGCGGGAAAGGCGAACTCACGTGACCAGACGGCGAACTCGCGTGATTGAAGACGCAACTCGCGTGATTGGGCGGCGAACTCACGTGACCAGAGGCGAAGCGGCGCCAGGCGGCGAAGCGGCCTCAGGAAGCGAAGTAGGCCTTAAGCGCGTCAGACCAGCCCCGAAGCGGCGTGAGACCGGCCTCGCGCCACGAAGCGTTCGACAGCACGCCGTACGCCGGACGCGCCGCGGGACGCGGGAATTCCGCCGTCGTGCAGGGCTTCACCCGCGCCGGGTCCGCGCCGAGTTCCGCGAAGATCGCGCGCGCGAACCCGCACCACGTCGTCGACCCGCCGCCCGTGCAGTGCAGCACCCGTCGCGCAGGCCCGTCGCCGGCGGCAACGCGACCGGCCAGTTCCAGCAGCCCGGCGGCGAGATCGCGGGACCAGGTCGGCGAACCGGTCTGATCGTCCACTACGGACAGTTCGTCGCGTTCCTTTTCCAGGCGTGCCATGGTCTTCACGAAGTTCGCTCCGGTCTTGCCATACACCCACGACGTCCGCACGATCCAGGACCGGGCGCCCGACCCGAGAAGCGCGTCCTCCCCCGCCGCCTTCGTCCGGCCGTAGGCGTTGAGCGGCCCCAGCAGATCATCGGTCTCGTAAGGCGAAGTCGCGTCACCGGCGAACACGTAGTCCGTGGACACGTGGATGAGCGGCACTCCGCGCGACGAGCACGCCGCGGCGAGCACCCGGGGGCCGTCGGCGTTCACCGCGAACGCCCGCGCCTCATCGGTCTCCGCGGCGTCCACCGCGGTGTAGGCGGCCGCGTTGATCACCACCGGCGACTTCCCCGCCGCCCGCGCCCGGCCCGCCAGTTCGGTCACCGCGGCGACGACCTGCCCGGTGTCGCACACGTTCAACTCCGACGACGACGGCGTCGAGGCGTCGATGGAGTCCACAGCCAGCGCCGCGATGTCCTGCCCCAGCTGACCGGATCCGCCCGGTACGAGAATGCTCAGCACGTCGTCACTCTCCCGCACGGTTCTTCAGCGGCTCCCACCACGCCCGGTTTCCGCTGTACCACGCGACCGTGTCGGCCAGACCGTCCTCAAAGGACTTCCGCGGCGCGTACCCGAGCTCCCGCGAGATCTTGGTGATGTCGACGGAGTACCGGCGATCGTGCCCCTTGCGGTCCTCGACCGGCTCGACGCTCTCCCAGTCGGCGCCGACCGCGGTCAGCAGCCGCTCGGTCAGCTCGCGGTTCGTCAGTTCCGTGCCACCACCGATGTTGTAGACCTCGCCCGGCCTGCCGCCGTCGGCGACGAGCTGGATGCCGCGGCAGTGATCGTCCACGTGCAGCCAGTCACGCACGTTGAGCCCGTCGCCGTAGAGCGGGACCTTCTTGCCGTCGAGCAGGTTGGTCACGAAGAGCGGGATGACCTTCTCAGGGAACTGGTACGGACCGTAGTTGTTCGAGCACCTCGTGACACAGACTGGCAATCCGTGCGTACGGAAGAAGGAACGGGCCAGCAGATCGGAGGACGCCTTCGACGCCGAGTACGGCGAATTCGGCTCCAGCGCGTGGTCTTCGTCCCAGGATCCTTCGTCGATCGAGCCGTACACCTCGTCGGTGGACACGTGGACGAACTTCCCGACCTCGGCCTCGAGCGCGGCCTGCAGCAGGGTCTGCGTGCCGAGCACGTTGGTCAGCACGAAGTCGGCCGCGCCGGCGATCGAACGGTCCACATGGGACTCGGCGGCGAAGTGGACGACCAGGTCGATACCCCGCATCAGCTCGCTTACCAGGGCGGCGTCGCAGATGTCGCCCTTTTCGAACCGGTAGCGCGGGTTCTCGCGCACTGGCTCCAGGTTCGCTTCGTTGCCCGCGTAGGTCAGCTTGTCGAGCACGATCAGCTCGGCGTCGGCCAGGCTCGGGTACGCCCCTGTCAGCACCTGCCGGACGTAATGCGAACCGATGAACCCGGCACCCCCGGTGACCAGCACTCGCATGCCGCGATCCTCCCTTTACGACTTCCCTGACCGGCCGAGTGTGTCACGACCGGGGCAACCTTTCACCAGCCTACGGACGTCTAACACAGGGGTCAGTAGAGTTGTCGGCGAGGCACGCGGGTGCCCTGGGGAAGATTCGTGGAGGACCGCACGTGACCGAGTGGCCCGGGCCACCCATTCCGGCGCGCCGTGGCGGCGGTGTCGTGGTGTTCGCCCGCCGTGGGGTGAAGGTCGTGTTCAGCCTGGTCTCGATCACGATCCTGGCGCTGACCTGGTGGGGCTGGCAGTTCATCGGCGACCCGTCGAAGGGCTTCGCGACCACGAACATCTTCGAGGACAACGGCCACCCGCCCGCGAAGCCGCTGGACGGCGCGATCGACATCCTGCTCGTCGGCCAGGACAGCCGCACCGACGCGCAGGGAAACCCGCTGCCGCGCGAGGTCCTCGACATGCTGCACGCCGGTGTTTCCGAGGGCGAACGCCAGACCGACACGATGATCCTGGTGCACATCCCCCAGAACGGTAAGAAGGCGGTCGCGATCTCCTTCCCCCGCGACTCGTGGGTCGAGATCACCGGCGGTTTCGGCAAGCACAAGCTCAACAGCGCGTACGTGTACGCCTACAACGACACGTCGAAGACGCTGCAGCAGCAGGGCAACTCCGATCTCAAGGACGTCGACGCCAAGGCCAAGGACGCCGGCCGCAAGAACCTGATCGCGACGCTGGAGAAGTTCATCGGCAAGCCGAAGATGATCGACCGGTACGCCGAGGTGAACCTGTCGAGCTTCTACGAGATCACCAAGGCGATCGGCGGCGTCGAGGTCTGCCTCAACAACGCGGTCAAGGAGAAGAAGTCCGGCGTGGACCTGCCCGCCGGGAAGTCGACCGTCGAAGGCGTCCAGGCGCTCGCGTTCGTCCGCCAACGCTACGACCTGCAGAACGGCGACCTCGACCGGATCGCGCGGCAGCAGGCTTTCCTGTCGGGGCTGGCGAACAAGGTGCTCTCGTCCGACGTCCTGATCAACCCGGCGAAGATCGCGGACCTGATCGAAGCGGTGAAGAAGTCGGTCGTGCTGTCGGCCGGCTGGGATCTGCCGGAGTTCGCCGCCCAGATGCGTGGGCTGACCAGCGGAAACGTCGAGTTCCACACGATCCCGACGCAGGGCGACGCGACCATCGGCGGCGCCGCCGTGCTCCGGGTGGACCCGGCGCAGGTGCAGGCCGAAATCAGTCGCCTCACCGCCGACGGCGAGACGGCACCCACCTCGGCCCAGCCCACCCTGCCGGGCGCGGAAGCGGTGACCGTCGAACTCTTCGACGGGTCCGGCTCCCCCACGTTGGCCACCGAGACCCGGAATCTCTTGCAGGGCAAGGGTTTCAAACTCGCACCCGACACCAAGCTCAGCACCCGCAATTCGACGGTCATCCGGCACGCGCCGGGCGACGAAGCCGCGCTGGCTCTGATCAAGCAGGTCTTCGGCACCGCGGTGCAGGCCGAAGCGGACCGTGACGTCGCGCCCGGCAAGGTGCGGGTGCTGCTCGGCAAGGACTTCAAGGGTGCGACCACGACCACCGCCCCGTCGAAGACGTCGACTCCCTCGAAGCCGGCTCAGCCGCCCTCCAGCGCTCCGCCGGCGCCCACCACGACGCCGATCGTCGCGGGCAATGTGCCCTGCGTCAATTAATGTCCGGGTACTGAGCGTGGCCGACCTCACGGTGGCCTAGCCTTCTCCTACGATCGGACAAGCGGCAGCGCCAGGGGAGGTGAACAGGGATGGGCGACGAGGACAAGGGTGTCAACGAACGTTCTGAGCAGTTGGACGACGAAGAGCCGAAGTCCGAAGAGGACACCAAATCGGACACCGAGAGTGACGAGAAGCCCCGGTTCATCCCGACGCCGTACCCCCGGAATCCGCCGCTCCCCCAGCCGTCCGCCCCGGCCGAAGACGAAGACGAACCGGCCTCGGGTGTGCTCGCCGTACCCGAGCGCCCGCTGCGCCGCGCCGGCCGGATCACCCGCCGGATCGCGCTCGGCCTCGTATCGCTGCTCGCCCTCGGCACGACGGGTTACGCGTACGTCACCAAGGACCAGTTGCAGAACAACGTCCCCACGACGAACGCGCTGAGCAAGGCCGACGATCCCGCCGCACCGCCCGCCGACGACGGCGCGAACGACATCCTTCTCGTCGGCAGCGACGCGCGGACCGACGCGCAGGGCAATCCGCTGCCGCTCAGGGTGCTCAAGGAACTGCGTACCGAGGAGAAGCCGGGCGTCAACACCGACACCATCATCATCCTGCGCATCCCGAAGAACGGCGGGAAGCCGTCCGGTGTCTCGATCCCGCGCGACACCTGGACCGACATCCCCGGCCGTGGTCTCGGCAAGATCAACTCGGCGTATGGCTCCGCGAAGGCCGACTACGCGAACGCGCACCGCGGCGAAGGCGATCAGGCGAAACTCGAACGCGATTCCGATCAGGAAGGCCGCAAGGCACTGGTCCAGACCGTTCAGGATCTGACGAAGATCCGCATCGACCACTACGCCGAGGTCAACCTGCTCGGGTTCTACCTGCTGACCGAGGCGCTGGGCGGCGTCAAGGTCTGCCTGAACCACTCGACCGAGGACAAGGACTCCGGCGCGGACTTCCGGCGCGGCGAACAGACCGTGTCGGGCGGCGAGGCACTTTCGTTCGTGCGACAGCGGAAGAACCTGCCGCGCGGCGATCTCGACCGCATCGTGCGACAGCAGACGTTCCTGTCCTCGGCGCTGAACCAGGTGCTCTCGGCCGGCACGCTGACCAGCCCGTCGACGATGGCGGGCCTGATGGACGTCGTGCGCCGGTCGATCGTCCTGGACGAAGGGCTGGACCTGCTGGAGTTCGCGCAGCAGGCGAAGGGGATCGCGTCCGGCGACCTGACGTTCACGACCATCCCGGTGGTGAACATCAACGGTCGCAGCGCGGACGGTCAGAGCATCGTCGAGATCGACCCCGCCGCCGTGCGGACCTTCGTATCCGGCCTGGTGGGCCGGGGCGGTGGTGGCGGGGCCCCCGGTGCCGCTCCGCTGCTCGCCGCGTCGAGTGTTCCCTGCGTGAACTAGCGTTGGGGGCGTGAGCCTCACCGAACTGCTGCTGCGGCCCCTGCTCGGGTCGCCCGCGAAACCGCTGATCACGCACTACGACGACAAGCAGGGCAGCCGGGTCGAGCTGTCCGTGGCGACCACGGTGAACTGGGCCGCCAAAACGGCGAACTGGCTGGTCGACGAGTTCGACGTCGAGCCGGGAGACGAGGTCGCCGTCGTGCTGCCGTCGCACTGGCAGACCGCCGGTGTCCTGCTGGGCGCCTGGTGGTGCGGCGCCAGGGTGGTGACGGAGACCGCGGGCGCGCGGGTGGCGTTCGTCGCGCCGGGCGGCGAATCCGACGTGGCCGCGACGGCCGTCGTCTCGCTGCACCCGATGGGCCTCGGGCTGCCCGCCGGTTCCGTACCCGACGGGGCGGTGGACTACGTGACCGAAGCCAGGCTTTCGGGTGACCAGTTCAGCCCGCTGTTCCCCGTACCCGGCGACACTCCCGCACTGGGTTCGTCCACTGTGGACGAAGTTCTCGCCGAAGCTCGTTCCCGCGCTTCGGCGGCGGGCTTGTCCGCGGCGGACCGCGTTCTGTCCACTGTGGAATGGATTGGCGAGGAAGGGATTCTGTCGGGATTCCTGACGCCGCTCGCGGCCGGCGCGCATCTGGTCCAGGTCACCGACGCGGATCCGGCCAAACTCGCTTCCCGGCGCGAAGCCGAGCGGACGACCGCGGATCTCCCCTCCTGACGCGCTATGAAAGGACCTTTCCTTGCAAAATTTGCAAGGAAAGGTCCTTTCATAGCAACCGGGTCAGGCGTCCTGGAGCTGCTTCGCCTCACGCTTGCGTCCGAAGAGCACGTGGTCGAGCGACAGCTTGCCGGCGTTGAAGCCGAGCGCGAGCCCGGCGACCGCCAGGACGAGGACGAGTTCGTAACCGCCCTGGCCGGTGAGGCCGTTGTCGAGGTGCACCGAGAGCAGGGCGCCGACGGAGACCACGACGAAGCCGAGGCCCACCAGCGGCGTCAGGAAACCGACGATGAACAAGATCGCGCCCACGATCTCCACCGCGATCGCGAAGATCGCCGCGAGCGTCGGCAGCGGGATTCCGGTCTGCTCGAAGAACTTCGCGGTGCCGTCGATCCCGTTTTCCCACTTCTGCAGGCCGTGTGCGAGGAAGACCACACCGACACCGATCCGGCCGAGCAGGAGGGCGACATCCTTGAAACGAGCGAACATCGGGTATCAGCTTTCTGGTCGGTGAATATTCAACTTACCCGGATCACGGTAGGGCACCGGGCGCCTCCGATGGCACCTCCGGAGCGTGATCGACAGGTACCCGACAGGAAGCGGACCCGGTCGGCGGCATGTCCTCTGTGGAAGGCCGCGGATGTTATCTCCCCCGTACGGCAGAATCCCCTCCGTGGCGGACGAACGGCTGACCGGCCTGTGGTCGGACGAGATCCTGCATCCGGGCAGCACCGAAACCGTCGACTTGGTGTTCCGCCGCGACGGCACCGGATGGCTCTACTGGGCGAGCTGGAGCACCGAGTTCACGGTGTCCCGCTTCACTTGGTCGACGCCGGGCGAACTGGTCTTGAAGTTCCATCGGACCCTCGGGGGCACGTGGTCGATCGACAACGATGTCACACGGCACGACGTCGAGGCCGATGCGAAGGAAGAGTCGGTGTTCGAGACCGGCTACGCGATCGTGCCCGGCGAGGACCCGTACGGCACCCCGGTGACCCTGCTCTCGCTGGACCGCCCGATGACCGAGCACCTGGCGGGCTCGCGGTTCGCGTGGGTCGAGAAACCGGAATCGCTCAGCGATCCGTCCGCCGATGCTCCGCGGCCAGACCCGTCCAGCCCCCGCTGACGGCCAACACCTCGAGCACCCGCTCGGCCTGCTCGGCGAATCCGGCCAGATCGGCGTGCAGCAACGCTATCCGCTCGGCGTCGAGCGGGACCTCGTCGTCGGCCCACAGCTCGATCACCGTGCTCACGGTCCACACGAGGAACTGGATGATCCGGATGAACTCCTCCGACGGCTCGTCAACGGCCTCGCGGTACCCCGTCTCGATGTCGTCGCAGGCCGCGACCAGCTCACGCAGCGGCTTGACGACGTCGGCCGCCGTCCCGTCCCACGCTGCCGACGGCCACGTGCGATCCCCGAGTTCGAGCCACAACCGCCAGCCGGCGATCAGCTCGGCCTCGTCGTGCGGTGTCCACGACACCGGAGCGAACCAGAACATCCTTCGAGAGTGACACCGTGCGGCCATGATCGCCGTACTTCCGTGAAGCATCTCACCGAGGGGCGATCTCACCTGCGCATTTCGTCACCTGATCGCGAACCCGGAAGTACATGAAGGCCCTATTCCTTGCGCCTAACGCAAGGAATAGGGCCTTCATGTACTTGAGACGTCAGCCCTTGAGCAGGGCGCGCGCCATGACCATGCGCTGGATCTGGTTGGTGCCTTCGTAGATCTGGGTGATCTCTCGGCCGGTTTCGGCCCAACTGGCGATCTTGCCTGAAAACGGCCTCTGAGCTGCTGAAACGTCTCTCGGCAGTTCTCGGTGGATCTTGTCCCTACCCGACGTCTGACGGCCTGTAGACGGCCTGGCGAACCCTGCCCACACCTCTCCCTTCATCCCGATACGAAGCCAGCACGCGGCCGGTGGCATCGGGTCAAGGCACGCTTTCCAGCCTTGACGCGGTGTTACCGGCCGTTGTCACGATCAGGCGTCGGGATGGAGGGGATCGACGACTGGGCGTAACAGGTGGCGATACACGGGCGACCGGTATGTCACGACGCTCGTTGAGGAGGGCCGACGTTGGCTATGGGGACATGCTCGCCGCTGCCGGGTGGCGCTGCGCACGGTGACCCGCTGGCGGCCGCGTCGCCCGGCCGGTGGGCGGAGCGGAGCGGCAGCCCGCCGTGTCGGGAACCGGCGCGGCCGCCCAGGCGAGGGCTACCTACGCGCCCGGCGCGCCGCCCGGCGGCGGCGCGCCCTTGATCCCATAGAGCCAAGTTCGGCAGTGCATAAGAGAGCAGGTCCATGACAGATCCTCGACTGTTCAATGACGCGCGTGACGAAATCGTCGCTCGTGCACGCGCTACTAATGTCGAATGCGAATTTCCAGAACGCCGGGACGGCACTCAAGATCTACTGCTCAAGATTCCCAATGGAAAGCGCAAAAAAGATCTTCTTATCAGCAGATTAAAGGCCGAACAATTAGCGACCGTTAATTTCAATTCTTGGGTCGCACTAGGGGATTACAACGCACTCTGGGATAAGTCGTCCAAAATGGTTGAAGTTGAGATTCGCGGCCAGTCTACTTCGGTTTTTATCACCATGAGACAGCTGACCCGCGTTCCCGGAGTCCAGAAGGTAGCCCCGGACATCAACCAGCCAACTATATTTGATTCGCTAGATGACTCCGACGACGTCGACACGTGGACATCGACCGAAAAGCCCGAGGGTTGGCGCTTGTCACTCGGTGGCAGCAAGGTCGACATTGAAATATCTCCGTCCACAGTAAACATTCTCCTCTTTAAACCCCATCTCGAATTTAGCAGCAGAACACTGGGCAGAATACCGTCCATCAAACTATTTGGCGTAGAATTCACCACTCATGATGAAGCGCTTAGAGCGACAGAAAAGATCGTCAATTCTATTCTATTCGATCTCGATCTATGCACGGGGCTAGCCTTCTCCATGACGAAGCAGCGGCCTCGGAGAGGCTTTCGCGAGGACCGCGACCCCGTACAACCCGTACACCCGTCGAGGGTCTATGCAGAAGAGGCGCTCTCGCTTTATGCATTCGGAAGATCCGCGAACGGCATGCCGATACAGCAATTTTTGGCCTTCTATCAAACCCTAGAGTATTTCTTCTCAACCTACTGGGAGAAAGGTCAGGCAGAATACCTAAGAAGCCAACTTTCCGATCCGCGCTTTCGCACTGACGACAACGACAAGCTGACCCGAATTATCAGAAGAATCAAGGGTGACGGAAATCGAGGTGTCGGCGAACGAGAACAGCTAGAGAGAGTGATTGAAGGCTGCATCTCAGATGAGGACCTGAGGGAATTTATCTCATCCGACAGCAACAGAGAAGTAGTCCTAGGTGACAGGAAGTTACTACTGGGCGTTGATCCCGTTGCACTTCAAGACAAAAACCGAACAGTGATAAGCCAAGCCGCGAAGCGAATCTATCAGATCCGATGCAGGATCGTTCATGGGAAGCAAGACGGCGGGGGAGATAACGCGCCTCCACTACTGCCTTCCTCCGACGAAGAAGGTCTACTTTGGCATGATATAGATCTCGTTCAATTGCTGGCACAAAAGGCACTAATCGCGTCAAGCTCAGGCGATGCGTGGTGGCTTCCTAGAGGCAGCTAGGCAAGATTTGATTTCCTGACATGTCGATCTAGTGGCACCTGTTAGCCTGGAGGTATGCGTGGTGCGGGTGATCAGCTCAGCATCGGGGAGCGTATTGCCTTCTACCGGCGGCGGCGTGGTCTGTCGCAGGCGGTTCTTGCTGACTTGGTGGGTCGTACTGAGGACTGGCTGAGCAAGATCGAGCGCGGTGAACGCGAGATCCGGCGCCTGGACGTGCTGGCCGACGTCGCGCGAGGCCTGCGGGTGACGCTAGGAGACCTCCTCGGCGAACCGGTCCTGATGGAGGACGAGGACAAGAACGATGACGTCCCGGCCATCCGCGACGCCCTGATGGCCCCGAGGCGGCTGTCCCGCACTCTGTTCTCCTCAGCCATGTCACCCGAGTACATCGACCCCGCACCAGTGGCTCAGCTGGTGGAAGGTGCCTGGTCCAGCTATCAAAAGGGCGACCTCGGCCGCGTCGTCGCCGCACTGCCGGGCCTGATCAAGACCAGCCAGGGCATGGAGTCCGCCTCGGCCGACGACGAGTCCTACCGGCGGGCCTGCGCTGCGGTGTCCGCGCGCGTTCACCACCTGGCTGCAACAACGCTGAGCAAGATCGGTGAAGCCGACCTCGCGTGGATCGCGGCAGAGCGCGCTATGCAGGCGTCCGACGAGGCGGATGATCCGCTGGTCCTGGCCTCGGCAGCTCGGTCGGGCACGCACGCCCTGCTGGCGGTCGGCCGGTTCGATGACGCGCTTGAGCTGGGCGACGTGGCCGCGAAGTGGCTGGTTCCGAGGATGCGCGCTGGTGATCCGGCCGCGCTGAGTCTCTACGGGATGCTCTACCTGCGGACGGCTGTCGCCGCTGCGCGGCAACAGGACCGGTCGACGGCGAACGAGCTGCTGTCACACGCGGGTCGTGCGGCTGATCAGCTCGGTGTGGACGCGAACCACTGGCAGACCGGGTTCGGCCCGGCGAACGTCGAGTTGCACCGGTTGTCGGCGGCGCTGGATCTGGGCGATATTTCGCAGGTGATCGAGTCGGCTCCGAGGATCAGCGTCGATCATCTGCCGGTGGAGCGACAGGTCACTCATCTGATCGACTTTGCGCGGGCGTTGAGCCTGGTCGCGAAGGACGACGAGGCGTTGTCGGCGCTGCTGACGGCGGAGCAGAAGGCTCCGGGGATCGTCCGGCACAGCACGGCGGTGCGGGAGGTCGTGCGGTCGATGTATCGTCGCGCCCCGGCAACGGCTGGTAAGAAGTCCTCGCCCTTGTTGGCGTTGGCTGAGCGCTGCGGCGCGGTGAGGTAGGTCGGGTGGCGTCGCGTGTTCTGGGCCTGGTCGGCTCGGGTGCTGGTGGTGTTGAGGACCTCCTTCCGCGCGTGATCCGGCCACTTCAAGAAGAGGGCTGGACGGTCGCGGTGACCTTGACCCCGACTGCGGGGCGCTGGCTGGACGAGAGCGGCGGCCGCGCCGAGATCGAGGAGGCCACCGGGTTCCCGGTCCGGGTCGAGCCGCGCTCGCCGGCCGAAACCAGCCCGCATCCGGCCCCGGACTGCTACCTGGTTGCGCCCGCTTCGGCGAACATGGTCGCCAAGCTCGCGATGGGCATCGCCGACAATCAAGCCCTGACGCAGGTCAACGAGGCCATCGGCACTCTCGGCCTGCCGGTCGTGGTCTTCCCGCGTGTGAACGCCGCGCACGCTCGTCACCCGTCCTGGGAAACCCACATCGACGCGCTGCGGCGGGCTGGTGTGCGTCTTGTGTACGGGGACGACGTGTGGCCGCTGCATGAACCGCGGAGCGCTCCGGGCCGTGAGCTGCCCTGGTCAGCGGTGCTTTCCGCGGTGAACGAGGCCGTTCCTCTCTCCCGCTAGTACCTACCCGGACAGTTTGTCCGGGGTGAGGCTGCTCACTGGGTGTCTCCTGTGTTCAGCGCGCCCGACCGGGCTCGCCGAGACCGAGACATCGGGAGAGCACACATGGGCATTCACGTGGTGATTCAGCCCCTCGTCGGCTACGGCGCGGCGGTGGTTTCACCCTCTCCTGGCGTTCGTCAGCTCGTCGCCGGAAGTGAAGAGACCTCCTTCATCGTCCAGGTGCCCGCCCGTATCGGCGGCCTGATGGACACCGCACGGTTCGCGCAAAGTCTCGCGGCCGCTGCCAGCGAGTTCAGCGAGTGGTGCGAAACCCAGCACCGCACGCGCTCGCATTCCTCCTCCTTCCACGACCAATGGTCCGACGCTGCCGACGAAACCGTCACGCGCAAGAACGACTGATCACACGCACCTAGGAGCACAAAATGGCTATCTACAAGGGTTTCCGGTTCCCCATCGATTTCGACGAGGCGTTCGGACAGGGCTTGGTCATGGTCGGTGAGGTCTCGCCGGACAACGAGTACCAGTCGCGAGAGGACCGTGCTGCGGGTCGTCCGGCGCGTCAGCGGGTCGACGAGGTGACGGGCAAGCGTCAGTGGAAGGTCACGGTGACCGACCCGGACGAGGTCAAGGCGAAGCGGGCGTCGTTCGAGATCACGTTGCTGGCCGATGTGCAGCCGGTGCCGACGACGTCGGAGGTGCTGCCGGGGATGCGGCCGATCGAACTGGAGGGCCTGACGGCTGAGCCCAAGGTGGCTGGTCAGGGCGAGTTCAAGTACCAGTCCTACCTGTTCCGCGCGACCGGCTTCAAGGCTGCGGCTTCGGGTGGGGCGTCGAAGCCGTCGCGGACCTCGGGCGCTGCCGAGTCAACGCCCAAGGCTGCGTGATGCCGGGCGGGGTGCCGGGGAGCCACCGCGTGGCCGTGGTTTCTCTGCACCTGGTCCAGGTGTGGGAGACGGCCTACCGCCACTACAGCGCGCTGACGGCCAGGACGGCATCCGGCGCTGATGCGTTGGCGGCTCATGACCTGGCCGTCGCCTCGGTGGCGGTGGCGGCGTCCTGGCGGGACCTGGCCGCCCATGGGCAGTTGCCGTGGTGGGTTCTCGCGGCCGTGACGGCTGCGGCAGAAGGTTTCGAGGAGAACGCGCGGTCATGGGAGATGCGCGCGTACGGCGAGGAAGGGCAGGTCCGTGGCGTTCAACGCGATGTGGAAGCCGGGGCCGCAAGCGGTCGCGGGAATGCAGGGCAATGGTTCGGCGAACCCGGCCTTGGTGATCTACCTGGATCCGGACAGCCTGGCGATCCTGCCGCCGTCCGACCCGGCCGTGTGGCCGGAGTTCATCCGGCTCCTTCGCCAAATCCGCGACAGCGCGGACGAACTGGCCGTGTTCCTCGACAAACACAAGGCGGTGCGCGATGACGACACCGGGCCGGAATGAGCCACAGACATTGGCGGACGCGCACCTGGTCGCTTCGGCCCATCGTCCGAAGCCCGGGGCGAACCTGACGACCTGGCTGAAGTTTCATCAGGCCAACGCGCGCATGTACCGGGCCGTGTCCGATGTGGACCGCGCGCACCACCACGAACTCCGTTACTGGGTGGGCTACGAGGAACGCAAGGCGGAGGAGGTGGCCGCGAAGATCCAAGAGGGGAAGTCGCAAGCCAGCTGAAAACTGAATGACAGAGCGAAAAACGCACGTGGGGACGTGCGGCGTACAAACACGTCCTCACACGCTTTTCTTGTCCTGTAAGGCGCAGAAGCGGAATCCGGCTACCAACCTTGCCGCTCCTGCGCTGTCCACAACCTCTGGAAGTGAACAATGACAACGCTAAACGATGGCAACAAGCGACCGCTAGACGGGGTCACCCAAAAGCGCTGCACAGTCTGCAAGCGGTTCGCCAAGCTGCTCCCCGGTGAGACGGAATGTGCTCCCTGCCGGGGAATGCTGCCGCTGGACCTGACCGGTGGTGGTCGCCGATGAACGGGATCGGTGTCCTTCTCATCGGCGGCGGGGTGCTCGGTGTAGTGGTGTGGCTGCTGCACAAGATCGGGCGTGCGCTCGCCACAATCGCGGAAGTCCTGGCGGCGGCCGCACTGGTCTTCATCGCCCTCTGGTGGCTGATGAAAGCGTTGCTGTGGCTGGGAAAGCAAGCCATCACGCGCTGGCGGACCAGTCTCGCCGTGGTAGGGATCATGGCGTGGTGGCAGTACCTCGGGTGGCTGCCCCTGGCGATCGTGACTGGCTCGGTCGTCGCCGTGCTGGCGTCGTGGCGGCTGATTGACGTGGTGTCCTATGACCACCACTGCGGCCGGTTCCTGCGCTCCTGGTGGATGCGCTGGGCGGTCTACGCGCGCAAGCTCCCGGCCTGGCTGCACGCCTGCGGGCTGAGCATCCGGGACGAGACCCTGCCGGTGGAAGTGACGGTAAACCTGGTCGGCCGTCGACGATTGCTGTCCCGCAAGGCCGCCTCGGCATCACGGGCCGTTCAGGTGCCGAAGGTGCTCAAGGTCCGGTCGGGACCGTCGTGGGACGAGGTGCGGGTCCAGCTCGTTCCTGGGCAGAAGCCCGAGGACTTCGACGAGGCCGCGCGGGCGCTGGCGGTGGCGCGCAAGGTCAAGCGCTGCCAGGTGCGGGAACTGGAGCCCAACGTGGTCTCCATCGACTTCCAGCGCCGGGACCTACTCAAATCCGCGGTGACCTCCCTTCCGGTCCCTGACCTGATATCTCCCGATGGGATCGGCGTGGATCTGCGGCATGTGTGGTCCGGGACCACGGAGTACGGCTCGGACTGGCGGGTACCGCTGGTCGGCTCGGGCGCGCACTGCCTGACCGCTGGCGCGACCGGATCAGGCAAAAACTCGGTCATGTGGTGCCCGCTGGTGTCGGCCGCACCCGCGATCCGGTCCGGTGTGGTCCGGGTGTCTGGCATCGACCCGAAGGGGATGGAACTCGCCTACGGGCGCGGGATCTTCGCCCGGTACGCGGTGACCGGCAAGCAGGCGCTCGAACTCCTCGACGGCCTGCTTGAGGAAATGGAAGCCCGCAAGCACGAGTTCGCCGGACGCGTGCGCATGATCCCGATCAGCGTCGAGCATCCGCTAGAGGTTCTGGAGTTCGACGAGATCGGCGCGCTGACCAAGTACACCGACCGCAAGACCCGCGACGCGATCGTCGAGAAGGTCGCGCTTCTCACGACGCAGGGGCGGGCCTTGGGCATCACGGTGCGCGGCTACGTCCAGGAACCCACGAAGGACACCGTCCCGGTTCGAGAACTGTTCCCGCGCCGCGTCTGCCTGCGGGTGACCTCCAAGACCCACGTCGGGATGGTGCTCGGCGACGGCGCTTACGAACGCGGTGCCTGGGCGAACCGGATCGGCGATTCCGAAGCCGGTGTCGGCTACGTCTGGGGCGAAGGCGTCCGCGAACCCCTGCGCGTCCGGGCCGGATGGGTCGCCGACGAGGGGATCAAGGCCCTGGAGACCTACGTGACCAACTGTGGCACTCACGTGGTTGGACTCTCCGAAGGGAGGGCGGCATGAACCGGCTGATGGTCTTCCTCGACGCGATCCGCGACCACTTGGATTCGTTCGCGCTCCCTCCGACCGCGTCGGTTCGGGTCGGGGTGGGTCCTGATCCGATCACGGTGCAGCTCGACTCTGACCGCCTGGAGGACGTGGCTCGTGGGCTGCTCACGTGGGCTGCCTCGCTCGACGACGTGACTGCCTCTCTGTGGCGCCCTGCGGGCGGCGGCTCGGTGCACCTGGAACTCAGTGGCCGGACTCCCTGCGGCATCCCTGTGGTCGTTTACGGCGGCGTCTGGTTCGACGAAGCCACGTTCCCTGATCTGCCTGCGGGGATGCGGCAGGAGATGCCGGTGTTCGTGCTGCGGCAGTGGGACACGCCTGGGGAGGTGGCTGCCTGATGAGTAGCCAGGAATCCGCGGTGACTATGCCGGCCAAAACCCGGGCCGCCCGGATGCGCGAACCCCTCGCCTCCGACGTGGTGAAAGCGACGGCAGAGAAGCACGGGGTTTGTGTCCGGCCGTTCACGATGGAAGTCGGCGACACCGACACCGGAGAGCTTCGCTACGTCCCCGTTCCCTGCGGCTCGACCGTCGAATCGGTCTGCCTCCCGTGTGCTCGCAAGGCCAAGGCGCTGCGACAAGTCCAGTGCCGCGAAGGCTGGCACATGGAGACCGAACCCGACTTCACCCCGGAGCCGCCCTCCGAGACCCAAACGGAACTGCTGGCATTCCGGGCTGACCTCGTCGCCACTTACCGACAAGAGACCAACCAGGCGGAAGCCGAGGAGCTGCGGGAGGAGATCCAAGGCGTCGACGACGAACTTCGGCAACTCGGGATGCGCGGCCGTCTCCCCTCGATCGACCCGCCCACGAAGAGGGCGGTGAAGCGCTCGACGAAACGGCGGCAGGACGCGCCGAACCTGCCTCGCCGGAAGGTCGCCAAGACCACCGTGGGCCGCGAGTACGCGGGACGGTTCCGGCCGTCGATGTTCGTCACGCTCACCTGCGACACCTACGGCCCCGTCCGATCCGATGGCGCACCGGTCGATCCGTCGACCTATGACTACCGGCGGGCCGCTCGGGACGCGGTCCACTTCTCCGCGCTCGTGGACCGGTGGTGGCAGAACCTCCGGCGGGTCGTGGGCTGGGACGCGCAGTACTTCGCCACTGTGGAGCCTCAACGGCGGGCGGCTCCGCACCTGCACGCGGCTATCCGGGGATCAGTGCCGCATGACGTCATTCGGCAGGTGACGGAGGCGACCTATCACCAAGTCTGGTGGCCTAACCATGACCAGGTCGTCTACGTCGACCGGATGCCGCTCTGGGACGGCGACGCCAGAGTGTTCGTCGATCCCGACACCCGCGAACCGCTGACCGACTGGGACGACGCGGTAGAGGCTGTGGAAGACCCGGCGCATGTGGTCACCTTCGGCCGTCAGGTGCACTCCAAGGGCATCCTTGGTGGCTCGGAGGAAGCCGGGCGGCACATCGGCTACCTGACCAAGTACCTCACGAAATCCACGGGTGAGGTGGTCGAAGCCGACACGGCGCGGCAGAGGGATCACCACGACCGGTTGCACGCGGAACTGTCGGTGACACCCTGCTCGCCTCGCTGCGCGGTCTGGCTGCTCTACGGCATCAACCCCAAGGGCGCCAACGGAAAGACGACACCAGGCCACTGCAAGGGACGGGCTCACCGGCGGACCACCCTCGGCCTGCCCGGTCGGCGGGTGCTGGTGTCCCGCAAGTGGTCGGGCAAGACGCTCGTCGACCACAAGGCCGATCGGAAGGCGTTCGTCCTGGAAGCGCTGGCGGCGGTTGGGATCGAAAAGCCCGCACCGGACCCGGCTCGCCTGGTCTGGCGCAAGGTCGACTCCGGCGACCCGTCCGTGCCGCCTCGGGACCACCTGGTGATGCATGCGATCTCGGAACGGATCACGTGGAAAGCCGAGTACGACAAAGCACTACTAGCCGCGCAGAGTCCGCCGAATCTTTCGGCAACTCCACTAGCAGCCTGAGGAGGACGAGATGGACAACGTGAGCAATGTGGACCGGCTGTGGTCGGTCGAAGACGTCTCGGCCTACCTCGGCGTACCGGTCAAGACGCTCTACCAGTGGAAGTGGCTCGGTGAAGGTCCGCCGGTCCGCAAGATCGGCCGTCACCTTCGATACGACCCGACCAAGGTCCGCGCCTGGAGCACGGACGAGGCGGCGGCCTGATGGGACACATTCAAGATCGCTGGTACCGCCCCGCCCGTGACAAGGAGACCGGCAAGGTCATCCTCAACGGGCGGGGCAAGCCCGTGCTCGAAAAGACCGAGCTGTACGGCATCGGCATGCGGTACAAGGTCCGCTACCTCGACCCGGACAACGAAGAACGCTCAAAGTCGTTTCCGGACAAGCAAAAGAAGCGTGCTGAGGACTTCCTCATCGGGGTGGAGTCGGACAAGCGCGAAGACAAGTACATCGATCCGCGGGCGTCATCGAAGATCTTCCGCAAGCAGGGTGAGAACTGGCTCAAGGCCACTTCCCCTGACCCGGCCACCCGCGAGATTCTTCGTAGCCGCCTGGAAAGCCAAATCTACCCGACCTTCGGGCACCTGAAGTTCGGCCAGATCAAGCCGTCCACCATTCGTGACTGGGTGGGCGACATGGACGAACGGGGGCTGTCCTCGAACTATCAGGTCGTCCTGTTCACCATCGTGGCCGGCGTGCTGGACTCAGCGGTCGACGACAGGCTCATTCGCGAGAACCCCTGTCATGCCAAGACGGTTCGACGGCCGGTCGGTGAAAGCCCGCAGGTCGTCGTGTGGCCGGAAGAGCGAGTGCACAAGGTGCGGAAAGGGCTCGCCGAGCGGTTCCGAATCGCTGTTCCGCTGGGCTCTGGGCTGGGCCTGCGGCAAGGGGAAATCCTCGGGTACTCCCCGGACGACATCGATCGGGACGCGATGACCGTCCATGTGCAGCGGCAGATCAAGACCGTCAAGGGTGTGATGATGTTCGCCCCGCCGAAGGGTGGCAAGACGCGAACCGTGCCACTCTCCCCCGCCATGCTCGCCGAGATCGACGACCACGAGGACCGGTTCCCGTCCGTCGCGGTCACGCTGCCCTGGCGGAAGCCGGACGGCGAACCCGTGACGGTCCGACTCCTGATGACGGGAGAAGAGGGGCGGCTCTACACCGGGGACCTGTTCACCAAGGTGGTCTGGCAGGGCGCGTTCAGGGCGGCTGAGATCGCCTACCGTGGCCGGGCGGACGGCATGCACGCGCTGCGGCACTTCTTCGCCTCGACGCTGCTGTCTCGCGCCGTGTCGATCAAGGAACTCGCCGAGTACCTCGGCCACTCCGATGCCGGGTTCACCCTGCGGACGTACACGCACCTCGTCCCGTCGAGCCACGAGCGGGCTCGACAGGCCATCGACGCGGTGTTCGGGCGGCCTGGCACTCATGACGGCCTGGAGGCGGCCTGATCATGAGCAGCCAGGGCCACCCGAACTACCGGATCAAGATCGAATCAGCCCTTGAGCAGGGCGCGCGCCATGACCATGCGCTGGATCTGGTTGGTGCCTTCGTAGATCTGGGTGATCTTCGCGTCGCGCATCATGCGCTCCACGGGGAAGTCGCGGGTGTAGCCCGCGCCGCCGAAGAGCTGCACGGCGTCCGTCGTCACCGACATCGCGATGTCCGACGCGTACGCCTTCGCGGCCGCGGCCATGTAACCGCCGCGCTTGTCGCCGCGTTCGGTCGCCGCGGCGGAGGCGTAGACGAGGTTCCGGGCGGCTTCGATCTTGATGCCCATGTCGGCCAGCATGAACTGGACGCCCTGGAACTCCGAGATCGACTTGCCGAACTGCTTGCGCTCCTTGACGTACGCGATCGACGCGTCGAGTGCGCCCTGCGCGATGCCCAGCGCCTGCGCGCCGATGGTCGGGCGGGTGTGGTCGAGGGTGCGCAGCGCGGTCTTCAGGCCGGTGCCGGGCTCGCCGATGATGCGGTCGGCCGGGATGGTGCAGTTCTCGAAGTGGATCTCGCGGGTCGGCGAGCCCTTGATGCCGAGCTTCCGCTCCTTCGAGCCGACGGTGAAGCCGGGGTCGTCCTTGTGCACGACGAACGCGGAGATGCCGTTGGCCTTCTTCTCGGCATTGGGGTCGGTCACCGCCATTACGGTGTACCAGGACGATTCACCCGCGTTGGTGATCCAGCACTTGGTGCCGTTGAGCACCCAGTGGTCGCCGTCGAGCTTCGCGCGGGTGCGCATCGACGCGGTGTCCGAGCCGGCTTCGCGCTCCGAAAGCGCGTACGACGCCGACGCCTCGCCGGAGGCGATCGAGGGCAGCACGAGCTTCTTGAGGTCTTCCGACGCCGAAAGGATGATCGGCACCGTGCCCAGCTTGTTCACCGCCGGGATCAGCGACGCCGACGCGTCGACACGCGCGACCTCTTCGATCACGATGCAGGCCGCGATGGCGTCCGCACCCTGGCCGTCGTAGGCCTCGTCGATGTGGACGGCGTTGAAACCCGACTTGACCAGGGCGTTGTACGCCTCGATCGGGTAGCGCTCGTCCTCGTCGACCTCGGCCGCGTACGGCTCGATTTCCTTCTCCGCCAAGGCACGGACCGCGGCCCGCAGCTCTTCGTGCTCCTCGGCAAGCTGGTAAAGACCCGGGCCGTCAGACACCTTCGTCACCTCTTCTAACGCGTTTGAGAGTTCGACCGATGTTAGCGCTCGTTCACATTGTGCGACATCGCGTGCGCTTGTGTCTTTGACCGCAAAGTCCGTACGTTCGAGTGATGCAGCTCACCCCGTTCCCCCGGTCGCTCGAATATCCCGAGGTCCCGGTCGGCTCGGTGCTGGCCGGCGCCGCTGCTCGATGGGGCTCCCGAACCGCCTTCGCCCACGGAGACCAGAGCCTCACCTTCGCCGAGACGTACAGCGCGGCCTGCCGGTTCGCGAACGCCCTGCGCGCGGAGGGCATCGGCCGCGGTGACGTCGTGGCCCTTCACCTGCCGAACTGCCTGGCGTACCCGATCGCGTACTACGGCACGCTGCTCGCGGGCGCCACCTTCAGCCCGGCGAACCCGCTGCTGCCGCCCGACGACCTCGCCTTCCAGCTGGCCGACGCCGGAGCGGTCGCCGCCGTCACCGTCGGCCCGGTCGCGCGCATACTCGCCGCGGTCCGTGACCGGACGGCGGTCCGGCTGAGCGTCATCGTTCACCCGCCCGAGGAAGTGAGCGAGAACGAAGTCGAGTTCACGCGGTTCTACGCCGCTCACTCCGACGAGCGGCCGGACGTCGAGATCGACATCCACCGCGACCTCGCCCATCTGGCGTACACCGGCGGCACCACCGGACGATCGAAGGGCGTCTGCCTGCCGCACCGGAACGTCGTGGTCAACAGCCTGCAGAGTTCCTGCTGGCGGCTGGGCGCGGTCCCCGCCGTCGACGACTCGGGAGAAGTGATCGTCGACCAGCTCGGCGGTCCGGACGAATGGCCGTCCCGGATCGGCACCGGCGTCGCCCTCAACCTGACGCCGTGGTTCCACGCCATGGGCACCATCGCCGCGCTGAACGTCCCGCTACTCGATGGCGGCACCGTCGTCCTGCACGACCGCTTCGACCCGGCCGCGTACGTGGCCGACGCCGAGCTGCTGCGGGTCACCACCATCGGCGGGGCGCCCGCGCTGTTCGCCGCCCTGCTCGCCTGCCCCGATTTTCACACGGCCGACCTGTCTTCGGTACTGACCATCGGTTCCGGTGCGGCGCCGATGAACCACGAGATGATCCGCGCCCTGCAGAAACGCTTCCCCGGCGTGATCATCACCGAGGGCTATGGCCTCACCGAGGTCACCATGGGCGCCATCATCGCGCCGTCGTATCGCTCCGCCACCCGGAAGGTCGGCTCGGTCGGCCTTCCGCTGCCCGACACCGAGATCAAGATCGTCTCGGCCGAGGGCGGCGAGGATCCGTTGCCCGCGGGCGAAAGCGGCGAGGTGTGCCTGCGCGGCCCGCAGGTGATGACCGGCTACCGCAACCGCACCGAGGAGACCGCGGCCGCGCTCGTCGACGGCTGGCTGCACACCGGCGACATCGGCATCCTCGACGAGGACGGCTATCTGTCCATTGTGGATCGCAAGAAGGACATGCTGCTGTACAAGGGATACAACGTCTTCCCGCGCGAGCTCGAAGAGCTGCTGATCACCCTGCCCGGCGTCTCCGCGGCGGCCGTCGTCGGCAAACCGGACACCGAGGTCGGCGAGCTGCCGGTCGCGTTCGTGGTGCGCAGCGACGAGAACGTCACCGCCGAGCAGCTGCTGGAGGCGGTCGGTGCTCGCGTGCTGCCCTACAAGCGGCTGCGCGCGATCCACTTCGTCGACCAGATCCCGGTTTCGGCCGCCGGGAAGGTGCTCAAACGAGAGCTGCGGAAGCAACTCGCCGAGTGAACCACCGCAAGTAGGTGACTAATCGCGTGTCACCGGCCGCGGAGGTTGCCGATCACCAGCTCCGCGGCCTTGAGCACACCCGCACACCGATCGGTGCCCCAATACTGCGAATCAACCCCGTCTGGAACCATGTAGTCGAACTCGAGAGCCGCGTCGTCCGACACGCCGACCACCATCGCGCACGACTTCATGTCGCCGAACAAGTGGTACTGCGCCGCAGGCAGGCCTTCGATCGACAATTCCCTCCACCCGGAGTATGTGCCCTGATTACTTGCACTGAGCGCCGTCAGTCCGGCAAGGCTTTTTTCTTTCACTGCCGGGATCTGCACACGCAACTGCGGCGCGTCCCGGGTGACCCACGCACACCCCAGCAGAGGAGAATCCGCCCGACTGGGCTTGACCCGATCCGGCGGATCGATGACCAACGCCGCTACATCCTCACGTTTCAGCGAGCCACAAGGGTCTGCCCGAAAAGACGCGAGATCAACAGGTTGCTCGACCGGCGTAACCGGGATCGCGTCTCCTGCCCTGGCAGGCGCCGGCCGCTCCTTGAGCAACGGGTCGGGCTTGCCCGGACCGCACCCGCCTGCGAGCACGACTATCGCGAATACGACGACAGATACGAAACTCACACTATTCCGGGACAGCATCCGGCTCGACCTTCCATTGCTTCTGCTCGTCCATTCCGGAACCTTCGCGAAGGTCAGGAACCTCCACGAAATTCGTCTGGATCTGCACGAGACTGATAGCACCCGCCTTGAAAGCGCCGATTGACTTGAGCGCCTCGTCGAACAGCGAGCTGATCTTTTTGACGAGTTCACCGAGTGCCTCGATAACCGAATCTATGACGTCAGCGAAGGTGAACAGATTCACCCCGGGAATAACAGAAGTCAGAGCGGCTACCAGTGCCTTCAAATCTATCTTGGCAAGCTCTCCGGCACATTCGCCGAGGAGAGTGATCGCCGTACCGTAGGTTTTGATCACCTCGTTCGCGATGCCCGCCATCACTCCGGAAATTCCGGCTACCGCCTCCTGTTCCGACTTGAGCGCATTGGTCACGTTCGCGGCATGCGCGACGAACTGGTCGGCCGCCCGGCCGGTCCAGGTGCCCGCCAACGCCTGCACCGCATCGCCGATGTCGTCGTGCGCGCCTTGGATCGCGGCATTACTTGCAAACCGGAACGCGATCTCTTGAATCCCGACGGCGTTACCGAGAAGCCGCGTTCGAATATCATCGAGCATGCGGAAAACATCCGGACGACCGATAAGCGGAAGCCCGGCGAAATCGCGAATTTTCTGGTCTGCGGCGAGCGGGTATGCCGGCAAATCACTCACGATCATTTCCCGTCTTTCTCGATGTCCTGGAGGCGCTTGTAGTACTCCTCGTCCTGCGCGTCGTAGTAGTCGGCGGCCTTGTCCATGGCGTCCCCAAGCTTGATCAAGCGATCGAAGCCACGAGTGCTCTTTGCCTGCAACTCGGCGATCATCCCGTTGAAGGCTTCGATGATTCCGGCCTCTTCGCCGAGCATGCCGACGTCATGAACATTGAGGCGCAGTCCTTCGATGTCGACATTCGCGAAATCACGGATACGCCCGGCAGCATGAAAGACGTCCTCGGTCGCCCTTCGAAGGGCTTCCGGATACACCTCGTAGCCGGAGCCATTGGAGCCGAGCGGCTCGAACGGGCCGCTCATCGAAAGCCTCCCTTCTCCGCTTCCTCGATCAGTGCGTCACGCCTCGTACGCGCTGCACGCTCGGCATCATTGATCGCGCGCAGGATGTGCCGGGCCAGGCTCGCCGCCGTCTGTGTTTCCACGGCGTCGGGGTTCAAGTCGACCGACCTCAACGAGCCCATCCCGTCCACCGTGACCGTGCCGAGTCCGGTAGGAATGTTCCAAGTCAGGATCGCCGCACGACCACTGCTCGCGGCATGCTCGATCGCGGTGACTCTCGTATCGATTTCCTTCGCAAGGTGGTACAGCCTGTCGTGGGTGTTCACCTGTGGCCACCCCGATCGTCGAAGTCCTCATCGGAGAGGAAGTCGACTTGGTCGTAGCTCTCTTCATCGGGCACTTCGCCCCGTGACGCCCGCGCTCTCCGGCTGGCAGTGGACATCTCCACCGGTGGCGTCGGCGGTGGCCGATCCGGACTCCCCGCTCCCCATTCCGACATAGGCGGCGAGGCCGGTTCTTTGCCGATCACGGCCGCAAGCTCCGGGACCGCGGCCGAGTGGGCGGCGCCACGCGCGGCGTGGACAGCCTGCACGATGCTGTTTCCGAGCAGTTGAGGGTGTGCGCGGTTCAGTGCGTTGTCCGAGATCCGCAGATCGACGAGTTCGCCGCGTCCGGTCACCGTCGCGGCCACCGCTTGATCCGCGGACCGTCCGATGTGCACGGTCCCCGTGAGTCGGGCTTCCATGGCCCGCACCCGATCGCGAAACACTCGCGGATCCTGCGGCGCCGTCATGACGGCATCACAAAGCAAAGCATCGTGCTCCCTCCTTCACCACCGGACGGTTCTGACCGGCAGTGCCCGCCTGACACCTTACTGTGACGGCCTACGCCCGCAAGCAAGTTCCAAAGAATCGGAGGAAGTGGAGCAGATTCAGCCTTCGACGCGTTTGCGCAGTGCGGCGTCCTTGTCGAGCACCAGCTGTTCCAGGTCCGCCTGGAACCGGGCCATCTTCGCCTGCAAGCCCTCGTCGGACGCGGCGAGGATGCGCACCGCGAGCAGCCCAGCGTTGCGTGCGCCGCCGACGGAGACCGTCGCGACCGGGACACCGGCGGGCATCTGGACGATCGAGAGCAGCGAGTCCATGCCGTCGAGGTACTTCAGCGGCACCGGCACGCCGATCACCGGCAGCACCGTCGCCGACGCGACCATGCCCGGCAGATGCGCGGCCCCGCCGGCGCCCGCGATGATCACGCGCACACCGCGCGAAGCGGCCGACGTCGCGTAGTCGAGCATCCGCTGCGGGGTGCGATGCGCCGAGTAGACGCCGACCTCGTATTCGACGCCGAACTCGGCCAGCGCCTGCCCGGCCGCTTCCATCGTCGGCCAGTCCGAGTCGCTGCCCATGATCAGGCCAACCTGCGGCGCCATATTCGATTACTCCCTAGTGAATTTCGTAGCCGTCGAGCCAGACGGCGTGGGAAAGCCAGTGTGCGGCGAGCAGCGCGCGGTCGCGCAGCTCCTCCATGCGTTCGCCGACGAGGTTGACGTGGCCGAGTTTGCGGCCGGGACGCTCGCCCTTGCCGTACAGGTGGACACGGATGTCCGGGTACCGCGCGAACAGGTGGTGCAGCCGTTCGTCCGGCCCCATCTCGGGCGCCTCGGGGGCGCCGAGGACGTTCGCCATCACGCAGGCGGGGGCGATCAGGTCGGTCACGCCGAGGGGGTAGTCGAGCACGGCACGCAGGTGCTGCTCGAACTGCGACGTCTTCGAACCGTCCTGGGTCCAGTGCCCGGAGTTGTGCGGGCGCATGGCGAGTTCGTTGACCAGCAGGCCTTCGTCGGTCTCGAACAGCTCGACGGCGAGCAGGCCGGTCACGTTCAGTGTCGCGGCGATCCGCAGCGCCAGGTCCTGCGCCTCCTGCGTGCGCTGGACGCTGAGCCCCGGCGCCGGCGCGAGCACCTCGGTGTTGATCCCGCCGGACTGCACGGTTTCCACCACCGGCCACGCCGCGCCCTGTCCGAACGGCGACCGGGCGACGAGCGCGGACAGTTCGCGCCGCATGACGACCTTTTCCTCGACCAGCAGCGGGGTTCCGGCGTCGAGCAGTTCGGGGACGGTCTCGCGGGCGTGCTGTGCGGTGTCGAGCATCCAGACGCCGCGGCCGTCGTAGCCGCCCTGCGCCGCCTTGAGCACCACCGGCCAGGAGTGCTTGCCGCCGAAGGTGATCACGTCGTCCACAGAGGACACTTCGGCGAACGCGGGGCCGGGGATCTCGAGTCCGGCCATCATCTCGCGCATGATGAGCTTGTTCTGCGCCATCGACAACGCGGCCGGATCGGGCCGGATGGTGACGCCTTCCATCGCGAGCGTCAGCAGGTGCTCGCCGGGGACGTGCTCGTGGTCGAAGGTCAGCACGTCGACCTCGGCGGCGAACGAGCGCAGCGCTTCGAGGTCGGTGTGGTGCCCGTGCACGACCTCACCTGCGACGAGGCCGGCGGATTCGTTCTCCCCGGCGGCCAGCACGCGCAGGGACTGGCCGAGGGAGATCGCCGCCTGGTGGGTCATCCTGGCCAGCTGTCCGCCGCCAACCATGCCCACGATCGGAAGACCGGTTCGCTTGTCCACTACTGCCGCACACTCCCGCTCAAAAGCCGATTCCGCGGATGAGATTACTTGGCCGCCACGGCCACGACCTGGGCGGACCCGCGTCGCAGTTCCCTTGCGGCCAGGCCTGTGATGGCGATCGCAGCCGTGAGGACATAGATGTTGCCGAGCAGTGACCAGCCCATCCCCCAGCCGAACTCGGTGTCCCCGCCGTTGGGCACGAACATGATCATCCCGCTCGCGAACAGCACCGCGACCCCCGCGGCCGGAACCCACGATCGGCGGAGGACGAGCAGGACGAGCAGCGGCACCGTCCACACCCAGTGGTGTGACCAGGACACCGGCGAGAGCAACAGCCCGTAGAACGCGGTCACCAGCAGCGCGCCGACGGGATCGCCGCGGCGATGCAGGCGCACGACCAGCCAGACGGCGGGTACGGCGAGGACGGCGGCGATCGCGATGGCCACGGTCAGCGACCACGGCGCGAGTTCCGAAGCGCGGTTCACCAGTCCGTTGAGTGATTGGTTGAAGATCCAGTGCACGGAGCCGACCCGGCTGGGGTCGGTCGCCGACTCCGTCCAGAACCGGACGGCGTCCCCGGGGATCACCGCGAACATCACGGCTTCGAGCGCGACGAACGTGCCGAGGGCCCGCAGCGCGTCCTTCCAGCGGCCGGTGAACAGCAGATGCGGCACGAAGATCAGCGGCGTCAGCTTGATCGCGGCCGAGATCCCGATCAGCACGCCCGCCCAGCGCGAACCACGGGCCGAAAGCACCAGGACGTCGAGGACGATCAACGCCATCAGGATGAGGTTGATCTGCCCGAGGAAGATCGTCTTCCAGACCGGCTCCAGCGCCAGCGCCCCCGCCGTGGCCAGCGGCAGCACCCACCACCGGGTGATGGGGGCACCGCAGGCGCGGGCGACCACGGAGATCACGACGCTCAGGCAGACCAGGGAGAGCGCGCCCACGACGCCCCAGGTCAGCCCGGCGGGGACGATCGCGAGCGGCAGGAACAGCGGCGCGGCGGCCGGGGTGTAGGTGAACGGCAGCAGCACCCACGGCGGCAGTGTCGTCAGCGCCTCGCGGGTGTAGAGCGGTTCACCCTTCAGCAGGGTGAGAGCTCCGGCGCGGTAGACGGCGCTGTCCGCGCCGAGGTGCCATTCCCCCAGCCAGGCGACGACGCCCAGCGCGAGCATCGCCAGTGCGAGCACACCCGCCAGCGTCGCCCCGACGATCCGGGGGTCAGCCGCCTGCCGTGACTTCAGCATGCTTGTCGTCGTCGCTCCGCTTCCGCCGCAGATACCACCAGCGCCCGGCGAGCGCGAGCGCCAGTACCAGTGGCATGAGGATGTACGCGCTGCCGAGGATGTTCTCCCACACCTTCCAGTGCAGCTCGACATTCCGGCCGTTCGGCAAGATCAGCAGCACGCAGCTGATGAAGACGAAGAACACCGCGAAGGTGCCGAGCCAGCGTTTCCACGCGGTGGCGGGCGTGGTCTTCGGCAGCCGCGAGACCAGCAGGACGACAAGCGGCGCCACCCACACCCAGTGATGCGTCCAGGAGATCGGCGAGATCAGCAGGATCCAGAACGCCGTCACGAGCATCGCCGCGAGCGCCTGGCCCTTGCGGTGGAAGCGCAGCACCAGCCAGATCGCCGGGATCGCGAGCAGCGCGCCGATCCCCATCGCCGCTTTCGACGCCCAGGGCGCGAGCTCGGTGAAGCGGTTCATCAGCGCGTTCAGCGACTGGTTGCCCGCCCAGTGCACCGGGCCGATGCGGCCGGTGTCGGGCAGTGTGTAGGTCCAGTACCGGGCCGCGTCGTGCGGGATGATCAGGAACATCAGGCCCTGCATCACGACGAAGGTGATGAGCCCGCGGATGGCGTCCATCCGGCGGCCGGTGATGAAGAGATGCCCCAGGAACACGATCGGGGTGAGCTTGACCGCGGCCGCGACGCCGACGAGCACGCCGCCCCAGCGGCTTCCCCTCGCCCCGATGACGAGGATGTCGAGCATGACCAGCGCCATCAGGATGATGTTGATCTGGCCGAGGAAGATCGTGCGCCACACCGGCTCGAGGCCGAGGAAGACCAGGAAGAACGCGATCGTCGAGCGGGCGGGCGAGGCCCACCAGCGGGGGCCGTCGGTCGAGGGCTTCGGCAGTGCGCCGATGGCGATCCGGACGCACAGCGCCAGCGCGAGCAGCGAGACCGCGGTCAGGAGCCCCCAGGCGACCTGCGTCGGGACCAGCGCGAGCGGGATGAACAGCAGCGCGGCGGTCGGCGGGTAGGTGAACGGCAACAGCGCCCACCACGGTTCCACCGGAAGGGTGTTCGCGTCGTACAGCGGGTCGCCGTTCAACAGCGTCTCGGCGCCGGCGCGGTAGACCGCGCTGTCCACGCCGAGCACCCATTCGTGCTGCCAGCCCCAGATACCGAAACCGATCGCGACCAGCGGGATCACCGACAGGATCAGGATCGATCTCGGCCGGACGGACAAGCGGGCGAGCGACCTCCGCAGCGAGAGACGATGCTGCGGGCGGCTCGCCGAAACGTCGCCGTTGGCGTCGGCGGGAACAGTCCGGGTCACGCAAACAGGAAATCATGAACCGGGTCGTGCCTGGTCGACAGGGTCGGCCGTGACCTGGAGAACGTCTTACGCTACCCCGCGTCAGGAGCGCGCGAGACTACCGAGGAGATCGCACGCCAGATCGTAGGTCGCCGGGAGCCGGACGGCCGAGATCTGCGGGCGGCCGGTGTCCCGAAGCTGGGCGTCCACCGAAAGCCGCTCGTTGAGCGCCCTTCGCAACGCGACGCCGGACGAGGCGAGCCGCACGTCCTTCGGGACGAGCACGCCCGCGACGGACGGCCCGATCGAGGCGACGCTTTCCCCACCGTCGAACACCTGCTTCAAGGCGTCCGCGACCAGGATCATCCCGGTCAGCCGGGGCCAGCCGGCGACCGAGCTGAAGTCCATCGACACCACGAGCAGCGTGTGCGCCTCCGAGACCGGCCGTTCGTCACGACGGGCCTGGCGGTACAGCTCGCTCAACCGGGTCCTCAGGTACGCGGCCGTGGGCAGCCCGGTGAGCGGTTCGGTGACCTCGGTGTTCACGAGCTGGTCGGTCGCGACGTCCGCCCACGCCAGCGCCGTCACCCGGAGTAACCGGGAGGGTGTGGAGTCGACATCCGGTTCGAGGAAGCCGTCGACCGCGTCCGGATCGGCGAGCACGGCGTGCAACGCCGCGAGGTCCGCGAGCGTTTCGGCCAGCCCGGCACCCGCGGCGGCCCGTGCCCGGCCCAGCCCCGCGAGGGCGGTCTCCGCCACCTCGGCGGGAGCGACCCGGCCGTTCTTGATCACCGCCGCGCAGACGGCGTCGACCTCGGGGAGGCCCCAGTCACTGGGGAAACGCCAGCCCGCGGCCAGGCTGGCCGTGCGCCAGCGGGCCCGCAGTGCGCGGAGCGTGCGATCTCGTTCGAACCGGTTCCAGGCGGTTTGCCCGTCGGATCCCCCGGACGGCGCACCGGTGGCCGGTACGTCCACTGCCCACCGCCCCTTTCCGTTCCGATCTTTTCGATCTTGCGATCGCTTCACGGTGGGGACGCCGGTCCACGCCGCGCGTGACGGCGTTTTCCAAGGATCTTTCCGAACTCTTCGGTAACCCCGGTGCGGGTGAAGGTGTTGCGCTCTCCGGGTCATCGACGGGGCCGCGAGGTGACGTGCGTCGCCCAGTCCGTCACACTGAGCGGGTTCGGGCGTTTAAGAAAGTAGACCCGCCGAACCAGCAGATGAAGGAGCCCCGTGTCCACCGTTCCCGCCGATCTCTCCGGTAGGAGTGACGCCGAGCTGATCGCCGAGGTGCGTGACGGGAAGATCGCGTCCTACGGAACCCTGTACGAGCGCCACGCCGGCGCGGCGCACAACCTCGCCCGCCAGCTCGCCCGCTCGAGTTCCGAGGCCGACGACCTCGTTTCGGAAGCCTTCGCGAAGGTGCTGGACACGCTGCGCGTCGGCAAAGGCCCCGACGCCGCGTTCCGCGCGTACCTGCTGACCGCGCTCCGGCACACCGCCTACGACAAGACGCGCAAGGACAAGCGCGTCGACCTGAACGAGGACATGTCCGACGTCGGCGGCGCCGTCGGCGAAGCGCTGACGGTCCCCTTCTCCGACACCGCCGTCGCCGGGCTGGAGCGCACGCTCGCCGCGAAGGCGTTCGCCCGGCTGCCCGAGCGGTGGCAGGCGGTGCTGTGGCACACCGAGATCGAGGGGCAGACACCCGCCGAGGTCGCCCCGCTGCTGGGGCTGACCGCGAACGGGGTCTCCGCGCTCGCCTACCGCGCACGTGAAGGTCTGCGGCAGGCTTATCTGCAGGTCCACCTGGCCGAGAACTCCGCCGAACGGTGCCGCGCGAGCGCGGACAAGCTCGGCGCGTGGACCCGCGACGGGTTGTCCAAACGCGAACGTGCCCAGGTCGAGAGCCACCTGGACGAATGCGAGAACTGTCGCGCGCTGGCCGCGGAACTGGCCGACGTCAACACCGGTCTGCGCGGGATCATCGCGCCGATCGTGCTCGGTGGCGCGGCTCTCGGTTATCTGGCGACGACCGGCGCGGGCAAGGCGGGCGCGGTCACCGCGGCCGCGACGGCCGCCGCCGCGGGTTCGAGTTCGGGCGGGGCCGCCGGTGCGGCCGCGGCCGGACCGCGCCAGTTCGCCGGAGTGGCCGGATCGAGCGCGGCCATCGTCGCCGCGGTCGCGGTGGCGCTCGCCGCCGGCGGCGGTACGCAGGAGATCCCGGCGGCCGCGGCCG
>NZ_QHHW01000064.1:0-56659 GCF_003947325.1 Amycolatopsis sp. WAC 01375 | reverse complement strand
CGTCCTGAGTAAGACCTTGATCCAGACCATTCTGGATCTTTTCCCGCTCCTCGCGCGTCAACCGGGCTCCTGGCATGACGATCTCCCTATCAGCCGCCACCACTTGCAACAACCGATTGAAACCGCCACCTTTCATAGCATCCGGAGGGAGAACTACCCCTTCCCCGTTGTCCGGTCCAGCACCGGCGAGGCGGGCCCGCAGTAGAACGCGCGCAGACGGTACGAAGCGCCCTCCTCGCCCGGCATCGAAGCGAGCCCGGCCGACGTCGTCCCCGGATCCGAGACCTCGACCGGCACGAACTCGGCCGCGCCGGGTTTCTTGATCTCGACGAGGAAACCGTCCTCGTCGGTGGAGTGATCGGTCCAGCTGAACCGCACCATGCCTTCCGGTGCGGGCTCGGCCCGAAACGAGGCAGGGGCGGCTGTGCTGCCAGGGGTCCGCAGCGACACGGCCGGTCCGGACGCCGCGGGAGCAGGGGGCCCGGAGACGGTGACAGCGTCCGACACGGCGCCGTAGAACGGCCGGATCCGGTAGTAGAACCGCGTTTCCGGCATGAGGTCCGGATGCCGGTAGGTCGTCTGCCGCGGCGGCACGAACCGCAGGATCGTGTACTCGCCGCGCGGATCGGTCGTGTACTCGACGATCCGCCCCGCGACGTTCGGATCGTCGTCGGGCCAGCTCAGGTCGACGTTCACCGGATCGGTCAGCGTCGCGGTGAAACCGGGTTCCCCACCGCAGCCCGACACGAAAGCGACGGCCAGCAGAACGGTCGCGAGTTTCCTTGGCACGCCTCGAACCCTCCCGGGAATCAGGCGGCGGCGGAATCCGGAGGCGTCAGCATACGAGCGCGTCCGGTGATCGACAAGGCCCCGGGTGAACCGTTCCGCGACGCCGTCCGTGTGGGAGGCAAGAGGAGGCGGCCATGGAGAACCGAGGAGAGGCCGGTGCCGATGCACAGTTCGATCGCGGCGCGCGCCGAACGATCCACTCTGCCCATGCGGGTTGCAGTACTGTCCTCGCCGACCCAGAAGACCGTCGGGAGGACGCGAGTGGCGATCGGAGGCTGGCGGCCCAAAAAGGCCAAAGGCGAGGACTTGGTCCGGCACTTGTACGCCGAACACGGGCGAAGCCTGCTGGCGTACGCGACGAGGCTGACCGGGGACCGCGCGGCCGCGGAGGACGTCGTGCAGGAGACCCTGGTCCGGGCCTGGAAACACGCCGAAGACCTGCAGAACGACGCGAAGGGATCGGTGCGGGGCTGGTTGCTCACGGTCGCCCGGAACATCATCACCGACCGCGCGCGGGCCAGGGCGGCACGGCCGCCGGAAGTGGCGGAGCCGGAGGAAGGCGTGCCCACCCCGGCGGTGGAGCGGGACCACGCACAGAGCGTCGTGGACTCCATGGCCGTACTCGGGGCGATGGACGGCCTCTCCACGGAACATCGTGAGGTACTGGTGGAGATCTACTACCGGGGCCGCACGGTGGCCGAAGCGGCGAGATCCCTGGGCGTGGCCCCGGGTACCGTTAAGTCGAGATCTTATTACGCGTTACGGGCGCTCAGAGCCGTGATGTCGGGACCAGGGAAGGAGGTGGCGCGATGAGTGCGGTCGGACATGACCAGGGCCAGCTCGCCGCCTACGTCCTCGGTGGGCTCACCCCGGCGGAAGCGGCCACTTTCGAGACGCATCTGGCGAACTGCCCCACGTGCCGTCGTGAGGTTCGCGAGCTGTCGGAGCTGCGGTATCACCTCGACGAAGTGCCGCCGGAGGCGTTCCTCGAAGGTCCTCCCGACGGCGGTGATCTGCTGCTGCAGCGCACGTTGCGTCAGGTCCGCGACGAAGAAGGCGCGCAGGAGCGGAAGCCCCGCCGCTTCCTCGTCGTGGCCGGTGCGGCCGTACTGGTCGTCGTGGCGCTGGGCGCCGGGGTGCTGGTCGGCAGGCAGAGCACGCCGGAGCCGTCGACGGTGGCCCTGCCGGTGCCCGCGGTGACCGCCCCGGTGCCGGGCACCCGCGATCTCGCGGCCACCAACCGGATCACCGGAGTGCAGCTGGCGGTCCGGGTGATTCCGGCTGCGGGCTGGGTACGGCTCCACGCCAAGGCGACAGGGGTTCGTGAAGGCGAGAAATGCGCGCTCGTCGTGGTGACCAGGAACGGCGAGCGGGTCAACGCCGGCAGCTGGCTCGTTTCGGAGAAGGGACAGCGAGAGGGCACCGGGGTCGACGGTTCGGCATTGGTCGCCCCCGACGACGTGGCCTCGGTCGAGGTCGTGACCATGGACGGCCGGAACCTGGTGTCGGCGGAGGTATGACGGGTTCGCTCACGGGTCGCGGAGGCGGTTGGTACCGCTTCCGCGACACGTGGCTGCTCCCCGCCTCACCCCAAGCGGTGTTCGACGCCGTCGTCGACCTGGCCGCTTATCCGCTGTGGTGGCGTGACGTCCGTTCGGTCAGCCGGGTCGACGAGGACACCGCCGAACTCGTCTGCCGGTCCAGGCTGCCGTACGCGTTGACCGTGCGGATGCACCGAGACCGGCAGGACGAACGGGAGGGCCGGATCCGGGTCCTGCTGAGCGGTGATCTGGAAGGGACGCTGGCCGGTGCTCTCGTCGCGGTGGAAAGCGGCACCAGGCTGGACATCACCCAGGAGGTCGAGGCGCGGAAACCGTTGCTGCGCAAGCTCGACCGTGTCGCGAGGCCGGTTTTCCGGATCAACCACGCGCTCATGATGCGGCGGGGGCAAAACGGATTGCGGGGGTATCTCGGAACGTCCACAGGTTAGGCTCGCGCCATGCGTGTCGCGACCGTGCAGCCGTTCACCGTCCCCGCGGACGTTTCCGCGAACATCGCCGAACACGCGAGGCTCCTCCGGATCGCGGAAGCCGATCTCTGCGTCTTCCCCGAACTTTCCTTGAGCGGCTTGGAGTTCGAGGCGCTCGCCGCCGACCCCGGCCTGTGGCTGTCCCAGGACGACCCCCGCCTCGACCCGCTTCGGGAGGCGTGCCGGGCCAGTGGTGTCCACGCCGTCATCGGGCTCCCGCTCGTGGAGGACGGACGGCGGTACATCGGTTCGCTCGTTCTCGGGCCGGACGGGAAACCGTTGCCACCTATGCGAAACGCAATCTGCACAACAGCGAGGAAGAGCTGTTCGAGCCGGGTGGGCGCCGGGTGATCATCGAGGTCGGCGGCAGGCGCCTCGGCCTCGCGATCTGTCTCGACGCCGCGAACCCGGACCACGCCAGGGAGCTCGCCGAAGCCGGAGCCGAGGTCTACGTCCTCAGCGCACTCTTCAGTGAGGGCCAGGAACAGCGGCTGCTCGACCAGGTCGGCGTCGCGGCCGGGTATGGGATGTGGGTCGTGCTTTCCCAGTATTCCGGCAAGACCGGCGGGATGGCCGCGTTCGGTGGCAGCGGTGTCTGGAAACCCGGAGGCGCCGCCGAGGTGCGGCTCGGCGGCGAGGTCTCCGAATGGGCTTACGCGACGATCAGTTCCTGAGTCTTCCGAGCACGCAAAGCCACGGCCGCGACGAAGACGGCGAGAGCGAGCAGTCCGGCGCTCAACGCGTACGCGGTCCTGTAGCCACTTGTGAGCGCTTCGTCCACCGCGGTGCCTTCGGCCAGTAGCGATCCGGTGCGGGACGCGGCCGCGGTCGCGAGCACCGCCGTCCCGATCGCCGCGCCGATCTGCTGCGTGGTGTTGATCAGCCCCGAAGCGACCCCGGTGTCGGCGGCGGTGACGCCGGACATCGCCTGTCCCATCAGCGCCGGCATCGCCGCGCCGAACCCGGCGCCCATCAGGACGAGCGCGGGCAGGACGTCCGTCGCGTAGTTCCCGTCCGCCTCGACGGTGGCGAGGAAACCGAGTGCCAGCGCGACCAGCGAAAGCCCGGTGACGAGCACCGTTCGTGCCCCGAAGCGGTGATTCAGCCGCTCGGCGAAGACCAGTGACATCACCGCGATCGAGAGCGGAGCGGGCAGGAAGGCGAACCCGGTGCTCAGTGCGTCTAGCCGGAGCACGCGCTGCAGGTAGAGCGCGGTGATGAACTGGAAGCCGAACAGACCGGCGACCATCAGGACCATCACCGTGTTCGCCCCGGACACCGCCCGGAGACGGAAAATCCGCAGCGGTAGCAACGGTTGACGCGCCATCGCTTGCCGGAGCACGAATCCGGCGAGCAGCAGCAGCGACGCCCCGAGCAGCCCGAGCGTGCGGGCGTCGGCCCAGGTGTACTCCTCGGCCTTGACGATCGTGTAGACCAGCAGCATCAGTCCGCCGGTCACCAGTCCGGCACCCGTGACGTCGGTGCCACCGCGCAGGCCTGGGCCTCGGTCGTCCGCGAGCAGCCGGACGGCCAGCACGACCGCGACCGCGCCGATCGGCAGGTTGACGAAGAACGTCCAGTGCCAGTCGAGCAGCTGGGTGAGCGTGCCGCCCGCGATGAGCCCGATCGACGAGCCCGCGGCCTGGGTGAAGCTGTAGACGCCGATGGCCTTCGCCCCTGCCCGCGGTTCCGGGTAGAGGGTGGTGATCATCCCGAGCACCACGGCCGACGCGAGCGCGCCGCCCGCGCCCTGCAGGAAGCGGAACACGATGAGCTGCGTTTGGTCCTGTGCGATTCCGCAGAGCAGCGAAGCGAAGGTGAACACGCCGAGTCCGGCCAGGAAGACCCGTTTCCGGCCGAGCAGGTCGCCCAGTCTGCCGGACAACAGGAGCAGCCCGGCGAACGCGATCAGGTAGGCGTTGACCACCCAGGCCAGGGTGGACGGTGTGAAGCCGAGGTCGTTCTGGATCGCGGGCAGCGCGACGGCGACGATCGAGCCGTCGAGAACGACCATCAGCGAGACGGCGCAAAGAACGGCGAGGGCGAGAGCGCGCTGTGGCATGAAGAATCCCTTGAAATCCCAGGTGATGCCTTGGTGCATCACTTGTAACAGCGCCCATCTTGTGTGACTCTCTTCCCTGCCGGAAGGAGGCACTTTCATGTCCCAGGGGAACACCGATGTGACCGCGCAGGCCAGGGTCGTCGACCCGGAAAAACTCGAGGTGTGCACCGTGCTCGAGGTGATCAACCGGATCAGCGGCAAGTGGGCGATCGGCATCCTGCTGGAGGCCACGCGCGGTCCGGTGCGGTTCACCGAACTGGAGCGGTCGGTGGAGGGGATCAGCAGGCGGATGCTCACGCTGACGTTGCGGAACCTCGAACGTGACGGGCTGCTCGTGCGCACCGTGTATCCGACGGTGCCGCCGAAGGTGGAGTACGAGGCCACGGCGATGGCGAAGGAGCTGTACGCGTCGCTGAGCGGCTTGCTGAGCTGGGCCGAGCGCCACCGCGACTCGATCGCCGCCTCCCGCGTCGTCTACGACGAGAAGGTCAGCGCCTGACGCCTGCCGTGTGCACGGCGCGCTGGACGTGGGAACAGAGCAGGTCGAAGTACATCTTCTGGAAGGGCAGGTCCGTGTTGTTCTTCGCGGACCAGCTTTCCCACAGGCCACCACGCCGCAGATAGCGTGACGTGTACGCGGTCGTGAGGTCGGCGTCGACGTGGTGCAGGGCCGCGAGCGCCCACTCCTGGTCGTAACGCAGGTCCGGCCGGGCGAGGTAATGGTCCAGATAGGACACCAGGATCTCGGCGTCGGCGATGGTGCCGAATCTCGCCAGCGCGAAGCAGTAGCCCTGCCCGGCGAACACCAAGCCGCTTTCCAGGAACAGTTCCCGGATGCGCCCGCGCCACGCGGTGCGGCGGCCGACTCCGATGAGCCACGCCGCGGTGATCCGTGGCCGCCAGTCCGCCGCGAGCAGCTCTTCGAGCTCGCCGTCGGTGATCGCCCGCGCGTCCTCGACGAGGTCACGCAGGAATATCTCGCGTTCGGGTCCGCTCATCATCCCGGCGAAGTTGCCGTGCAGCAGCTTCGAGTACCGCGCGAGCACGTAGCGGTCGATGGCGTCCGGCATGCGTTCAGTTTGCCGGAATGAGGAAACCGCGGTGCGAGGACGGGGGACCCTCGCACCGCGGTTTCGTTCTTGCCGTGCGCTACACGCGCGCCACGGCTTTCTCCCTGTCTCCGTCACTGTCCTCGTGGGGATCCGAGACGTGATCGTCGATCAGGGTGGCTTCGTCGAACGGGGCCTGTCCGCTGAAGACCTGGTTCGCCCGCTCGCGGTCGAACTCCTTGGTCCACGTTCCGACCAGGACGGTCGCCACGGCGTTGCCCGCGAAGTTGGTCAGCGCGCGGGCCTCGGACATGAACCGGTCGATGCCGAGGATGAAGCCGACGCCGTCGACCAGTTCCGGCCGGTGCGACTGGAGCCCGCCGGCGAGGGTGGCGATCCCGGCGCCACTGACGCCCGCGGCGCCCTTCGACGCGATGATCATGAACAGCAGCAAGGAGATCTGCTCGCCGAGCGACAGCGGCTGGTCCTGCGCGGTCGCGATGAACAGCGTCGCCATGGTCAGGTAGATGGCCGTGCCGTCGAGGTTGAACGAATAGCCCGTTGGCACGGTGATGCCGACGACCGGCTTGGAGACCCCGAGGTGCTCCATCTTCGCGATCAGGCGCGGCAGGGCCGATTCGGACGACGAGGTCGACAGGATCAGCAGGAATTCACGGCCGAGATAGCGGAGCAGGGTGAAGATGTTGATCCGCGCGCCGAGCCACAGCACCGAACCGAGCACACCGAACACGAACACCAGGCAGGTCAGGTAGAAGCCGATCATGATGACGGCGAGGCTGCGCAGCGCCCCCCAGCCGGTCTCTCCGACCACGGCGGCGATCGCGCCGAACGCGCCGACCGGGGCCGCCCACATGATCATCGCCAGGATCCGGAACACGAGCCGCTGGATGTGCTCGATGCCGCGGCGGATCGGCTCGCCCTTCGTGCCCAGTTTCTGCACGGCGAACCCGGCCAGCAGGGCGACCAGCAGCGTCTGCAGCACCTGGCCTTCGGTGAACGCGGAGCCGAAGCTGGTCGGGATGATGCCGAGCAGGAAGTCGACGGAGCCTTCGCCGCCCTCGGCCTGCGTGTGCGCTTTCGCGGCGGCGGCCGGGTCGAGATGCAGGCCCTCGCCAGGGTGCAGGAGGTTGCCGACGACGAGGCCGATCGCGAGCGCGAACGTCGACATCATCAGGAAGTAGCCGAGCGACAGCAACCCGACCTTGCCGACCTTCGCGGCCTTCGCCACCGATCCGATGCCGAGCACGATGGTGCAGAAGATGATGGGGGAGATCATCATCTTGATCAGATTGACGAAGCCGGTGCCGAGTGGCTTGAGTTCCTTGGCCAGACCCGGCGCGGCGAACCCGACGATGACGCCGAGGACGACCGCCGCGATCACGGCCAGGTACAGGTAGTGCATCTTGTCTCGGCGACGCGGCGCCGCTTCGGGCGTTGTAGGCACCTTTGCCTCCAGCTCAGGGGGTGTTCGTGGGATTGCCGGTCACTATCACCCGGGCAGGTGAGCTGGGTCACGGTTGTGTTCATTGAGTTCGCGCGAGTGGTTTCCGGGGAATTCCGGCCGGGCGCGCTGGGCGGCACCGGTGGCGTGTGCTGGTATGGGCGGGTGCCCTCGACGACGCGGAACCGGACCAGACGCGGCAGTCTCGCCTGCCAGCTGCTGATTCTCCAGCTCGTCGTGCTCTTCGTCCTCGTCGCGGCGGGGGTGACCTTCGCCTATCTCGATTCCGTCCGCGCCACCGAACACCGGGCGGAAGACAAGGTGATCGCGGTCGCCGAAGCGGTCGCGGACGCGCCAGGGGTACTGGCTGCCTTGTCCACATCGGATCCCACTTCTACGTTGCAGCCGTTCGCGCAGAGTGTCCGCGCGGACACGGACGTGGATTTCGTGACCATCATGGACAAGAACGGAATCCGCTACACGCACCCGAATCCGGAGCTGATCGGCAAGCCGTTCATCGGGAACATCGGCGAGGCGCAACGCGGTGCGCGGGTCCTGGAGACCTACGCCGGTTCGCTCGGCCCGTCCGAACGCGTCGTGGTGCCGGTGCACGGTGCCGCCGGACAGGTCGTCGCGCTGGTGTCGGTCGGCATCACCGTCGAAGCGATCGACGCCGAACTGCGGGAACGGCTGTGGCCGCTGATCGGGGTCGCGGTGGCGGTGCTGGTGGTCGGCGGGATCGGCAGTTATCTGGTCAGCGCCCGGCTCCGGCGGCAGACCAGGGGGATCGCGCCCGAGGAACTGAGCAACCTGTTCGAGTACCACGAAGCCGTCCTGCATTCCGTGCGCGAGGGCCTGCTGCTCGTCGGCGGCGACGGGCGAGTGGTGCTGTGCAACGACGGCGCCCGCGCGCTGCTGGGGGTCGACGACGACCCGGTCGGCCGGGAACTGTCCTCATTGGACGTTCCGGAGGACCTCGTCGAAGCGTTCACCTCGGGGGAGGAGCGCACCGACGAACTCCACCTCACCGAGGCCAGGGTGCTCGTCGTCAGCACGGCGCCGGTGCGCGCACGGGGGAAGGCGATGGGCACCGTCGTGATCCTGCGCGATCACACGGAACTCCAGGCGCTGACCGGGGAACTGACCACGGTGCGCGGGCTGGCCGAGGCGCTGCGGTCGCAGGCGCACGAGGCGGCGAACCGGCTCCACACCGTCGTTTCGCTGGTCGAGATCGGCCGCCCCGAACAGGCCGTCGAGTTCGCCACCGAGGAACTCGCGCTGGCGCAGGAACTCACCGACCGCGTGGTCGGCGCGGTCGCCGAACCGGTGCTCGCGGCGTTGCTGCTCGGCAAGGCGGCGGAGGCGAGCGAGCGAGGCGTCGAATTCACGATCACGCCCGACACGGTCATGGAGGACTCGGACACCGGCGTCCCGCCGCGAGATCTGGTGACCATCCTCGGGAACCTGATCGACAACGGGATCGACGCCGCGGCGGGGAACGCCGGCGACGGCGGACGGCCCGGGGTCGAGGTCACCGTGCGATCCGACCCCGGCGAACTGCTGCTGCGGGTCGCCGACACCGGCCCGGGTGTGGACGACGTCGAGGACGTCTTCCGGCGCGGCTGGTCGACCAAACCGGAGGACGGGCACGGACTCGGCTTGGCACTGGTGGGTCAGGCGGTGCGTCGGCACAGTGGGACGATCGACGTCGGCCGCGAAGAGGGCGCGGTGTTCACTGTGCGCTTGCCACTGAAGACTCCGCAGATACCGCCGAAGGAGCCGACGCGATGATCAAGGTGCTGGTCGTCGAGGACGAACCGGTGGCCGCCGACGCGCATCGGGTGTACGTCGAGCGAATGCCCGGTTTCACCGTGTCCGGTGTCGTCCATTCCGGCGGCGACGCGTTGCGGTTCTGCGAACGCGAACCGGTCGACCTGGTGCTGCTGGACTTCTACCTGCCGGATACGCACGGGCTCGCGGTCTGCCGGTCGTTGCGCGCGGCCGGCCTTCCGATCGACGTCATCGCGGTGACCTCGGCGCGGGACTTGGCGCTGGTCAAGGCCGCCGTGTCGGTCGGCGTGGTGCAGTACCTGCTGAAGCCGTTCACGTTCGCCTCGCTGCGGGAAAAACTGGAGCGCTACGCCGAGTTCCACGGCGCTTCGGGCGAGGTCACCGGCCAGGCCGAGATCGACCGCGCGCTCGGCACTCTGCGCACGACCGAGCGGCAGGTGCTGCCGAAGGGGATGAGCTCGCAGACCCTGGAAGCGATCACCGAGGTCCTCGCTTCGGCCGCGGACGGCCTCTCCGCCGGGGCGGCCGCGACCGCGATCGGTGCCTCCCGCGTCACCGCGCGCCGCTACCTCGAGTACCTCGCCGACAACGGCCTCGCCCAGCGCGAGCCCCGCTACGGCCAGGTCGGCCGCCCCGAGGTCTGGTACAAACCGAAAACCGTATAACGACCTATACGTCAGCCCATGGTGGAATATCGTCGTATGCGAACACGTGCATGTCAATAGGGCGAAAGTGTTGGTAAATCACCAGCTGGCGGAAGCGACGAAAGTCGGTGCCGAGCTTCGGCGGGGACTCCTAAATTCACGAACCATTCCGTTGTCCTCACAAGGAGTGGGTCCATGGCAAGGAAGTTCTTCGTCTCCGCGTCCGTGAGCTTGGCGCTGCTGGCCGTTCCGGTCACCGCGGGCCAGGCCACGGCAGCGGTCCAGCCTGCTCAGCAGACCGTGGCGGCCACCACGGTCTACTACGACGCTTCGGGGGCGCCCAGCTTCCGCGCCGCCATCCAGGCGGGCGTGGCGAATTGGAACAACTCGGTGTCCAACGTGAAGCTGCAGGAGAGTTCGTCGGGCGCCACCCTGCGCTACACCGAAGGCAACGACCCCTCGGGTTCGTACGCCGAGACCGACGGCCACGGCCGCGGCACCATCTTCATCGACTACACGCAGGCGCAGCAGTACAACCAGACGCGGATCGCTGCGCACGAGACCGGCCACGCGCTGGGCCTGCCGGACAACTACCAGGGCCCGTGCTCCGAACTGATGTCCGGCGGCGGCCCCGGCCCGTCCTGCACCAACGCGACGCCGAACGCCCAGGAGATCTCGCGGGTGAACTCGCTGTGGGCCAACGGGCTCGTCGCGGCGGGCGCCATGCAGCGCATCTACAACTGACGCTCGGGATTCCGTGAAGGCCTCCTTCCCTGCTCCATCCATGCCCCGCCGCCGCCCTCAACGGACGCGCTGCGCGCACAGCCTGGATTCGAGGTAGGGAAGGAGGCCTTCACGGCGTTCTAGCCCTGAAACTCGTAGGCGCCTGCGTCGACCCGCGCACCGGCGAAGACCGGGTTGCCGTCGACGTCGCGGTCGTCGTACTTCGTCGTGCCGAGGTCGATCGCCGGGCTTCCCGCCTGAAGGATCAGGTTCGTGGCCGAGGTGACCTTCGGATCCGCGACCTTGTCCGTCGCGCCGGTGGTGAACTGCCGGAGCCCGCCGAAGTACACGTTGTGGTCGGTCGCGGTGAAGGTCGCGTCCGCGTAGCCGACCTTGTACGCCGCCTGGACGACGTTCTGCGTCATCGTCAGCATCTGGTTCGTGCAGCCGCCGTAGCAGACGAAACCTTCCGCCTCGGCGTTCGGGAGCCGGAGCGAGTTGTTGCGGAACACCGTGCCGAGCACCGGCCCGTTGCCGTCCTCGGCGCCGCGCGTGATGATCCCGCCGCGCGTCTTGGCGCCGAAGACCGCGTTGTACTCGAAGACGTTGCCGGTCGAGACACCGTCGGGGTCCTTCGCGTCCGTGCCGAGTTCGGTGAAGGTCTCGTTGTCCTCGGAGATGTTGTGGTGGATGACGTTGCGGGAGCCGTAGAAGATCTCGACCGCGGCGCCGTCGAGGCCGCCGAAGTCGTCGGCTTTCGCGATCGAGCCGCTGATCCGGTTCCAGCCGATGTCGGAGTCGTTGCCCTGGACCAGGATGGCGAACGCGCCGGAGTCGTCGTTGCCGCCAGGGGTCACGACGGTCATGTGGTTGTTGTCGACCAGGTCGTTCTGCGTGACCTCGGTGCCCTCCGCGGACGGCGCGATGTACACGCCCGCGCCGGCGCCGGTGATCAGGTTCGACAGCACCTTGTCGCGGTCGCCGGACACCTTCACCCCGGCCCACGAACAGCGTCCCGCGTCGGCCGCGACGCCGACCTGGAGGTCCTTCACCACGATGTCGTTGCCGGCGAGGTCGACACATGCTTCGGTGTTGCCCTTGACGATCGGCCGCGCGCCGGTGCCGTACGCGCCGATCGTGACGCCCGAGCTTTTGACGGTGAGGCCGCCGGACCAGGCGCCGCCGCGACGCAACAGGACGGTGTCGCCCGCGGCGAAAGTGGTGGCGGAGACCTTCGCCAGGGACTTCCACGGGGTCTGTTGCGAAGTGCCGCTCGCGGTGTCGCTGCCGGAGACCTGGTCGACGTAGTAGGTCTTCGGGGCGGCTTCGGCCGTCGTGAATCCGGTGCATGCGAGAGCGGCGAGCACGCTCACGGAAAGCAGTTTCCAGGACATGCCGCGGACCGTAACCATCCGCCGCACAAGGCTCGTACAAAGTCCACGGTGGCTTTAGCATGATCCGATGCGTCGGGCGTCGCGGATTCTTGTAGCGGCCGCGCTGCTGTTCAGCGCCGTGGTGGCGAGCAGCGGGATCATGCCGGCGCCGCGGCCCGTGGTTCCCCTCGCGGGGCTGAACGAGCTCTGGAACGGCTACGGCGATCAGGGCGGTCACTGGACCGGCGGGGATCGCACGGTGTCGGTGCCGCTGCCGGACGGCCGCACCGCGTGGCTGTTCTCGGACACGTTCCTCGGCACGGTGAACCCGGATCACAGCCGCCCGCCGGACAGTCCGATCGCCCGCAACACCCTGGTCGTCCAGCAGCCGGACGGCACGCTGGGGGAGACGCTGCACGGCGGCACCGCCGACGACCCGGAGGCCTTGATCGGGCTCGCGGGCTCGGACGAGCATTACTGGGTCGGCGACGGAGTCGTCCAAGGCGACGTCCTGCGGGTGCTCTACAACCGGTACCGGACGACGGGGTCCGGCGGCCTCGACTTCCGGAGCACCGGGACTTCGCTGGCCACCTTCCGGTTGCCCGGGCTGACACCGTCCGAGCTGCTGGCGATCCCGGTGGGCGACAAGGTCGCGTGGGGATCGGAGCTGCTCGAAGACGGCGGGTACACCTACATCTACGGTGCCGAACAGGGACACCTCCGGCTCGCCCGGGTGCCCGTCGGGAGCCTTCGCGGACCTTGGCAGTTCTGGACCGGCGTCGGTTGGTCATCACACGAGGAGGACTCCGCCCGGATGCTCGCCGGGGTCGGGACGGCGTTCTCGGTGACCCGCGTCGGCGGCGAATACGTGCTGATCACCATGGACACCAGCCCCGGCTTCAGCCCGGTGATGCTCGCCTATACCGCGAGTTCGCCGACCGGCCCGTTCCGGGATCCTGTCGTTCTCCACCGGGCGTCCGAAGCGAGTGACCGGCGCATCGTCTACGACGCGACAGCGCATCCGCAGCTGAGCCGTCCAGGGAAGCTCGTGGTGTCGTACAACGTGAACAGCCTTGACCACGCCGACAACATCGCGGACGCGCGGATCTACCGGCCGCGATTCGTGGAGGTCGCCTGGCCGCCGGTAGTGAGTCTTTTGGGTCGTTCTGACCGTCCTTACCACTCACGACCGGCTTGACCGCCTCGGTATCGGCGTCCTTGCCCGTCCGAGTACATGAAGGCCCCCTTCCTTACGCCTAGGTACAGGAAGGGGTCCTTCATGTACTGGGGAAGGGTGGTTCACGGACCGGGCCCGGCACGACCACCGGCGCTTCGATGCTCAAGGGAACCGACGTGTCACCGGTGAGCTGGTTCAGCCGGGTCATGGTCCGGTCCAGCTGCTCCGCCAGCAGCGGGATCGTGCTCGACGGGAGATATGCCTCGGCGCCGGCGTCGAGGAGACGGCGCACCGGGCCGTCGTACTTGACCCCGAGTTCGGCGTCCTCGATCTCCGTGATCACGATCCGGGCCTTCGGATACAGCGCGCGGAAGTTGCCGATCAACTGCGGGCTGCTCGGCGGGACCAGCAGGACGTCGACGCTCGGGGGAGCCGAGCGCAGGTCCAGCACGAGGTAGCCGGGGCCGAGGCGCTCGGACAACGAGTCCCGCGCCGACGCGGACAGCTTCATGGCGGTGGCCACGACTGTGATCTCGTCGGAGTCCGGCGAAGGGAACGGTTCTTCGCGGACAGCGGCGGAAATCGTCCCGATCGTCTCGCCGTTCCGCGTGATGAGCACGTCCTCACCGGGGCGGAGGGCGTCGATGAGCGCTACGAGTTCTTCAGGAAGCTGGGAGGCGTCGACCCACCGCGCGGACTGATCACTCATCACCCCATGATGGCCCGCGTCCCTGCACCTGTTGCAAGGAAGGGGTCCTTCATGTACTCACCTCTGCCGCGGCCGCCCCGGAACTCCAGGCCGTGTCTGCCAGGGGAGCGGCCCGTCCAGCGGCCGGTACTCGACACCCATCGCGTCCAGCCTTGGCAGGTGGTGGTCCCGCAAACGCGGCAGGAACTCCGCGTAGTCCCGGCCTTCTTGGCTGCTCCACGCCACCTCGGCGAAAGCACAAAGCCGCGGGAAAGCGACGTAGTCCACCCGCCGCACGGTGTCGAGATGCTCCGACCACACCTGCGCCTGCGCGCCGAGAATCGTCTTCCCCTCGGGGAAGTCCGCGGGCACCGGCTCGTAGCCGTAGAAGCTCTCCAGTGTGCTCAGGTAGCCGACGGGGATCGGTTCGTCGGGGTGGTCGGACTGCCGGTGGTCCAGATACACATGGTCCTCGGGGCACATGACGACGTCGTGCCCCGCGGCCGCCGCGCGGGCCCCGGCCGCCTCGCTCTGCCACGAGCCGATGACCATCGGCGGCAGGTCTCCCGCTTCGAGGACCTCGTCCCAGCCGAGCGGACGGCGTCCTCGTTCGACCAGGTGACGCGCGATCTCGCGGACGAACCGGCCGTGCTCCTCGGTCGCGCCGGGCACCTCGTCGCCGCCGAGCGCGATGACCTCGGACGGGAAGATGTCCAGTACATGGTCGAAGATGCTCTTGAAGAAGTCCACTGTGGACTTCTTCGTGTTCAGCAGAGACGTGCTGATGCCCCAGCTCGTCCAGACCTCCCACGGTTCGGCGGTCTCCGGCCCGAGTTCGGGATAGGCGGCGATCGCGGCCCGTGCGTGCCCGGGGATGTCGACCTCCGGGACCACCGTCACCGAACGCGCGGCGGCGTACGCGACGATCTCGCGGAGGTCGTCGGTCGTGTAGAACCCGCCGTGCGGCCGCCCGTCCCGTTCCGGCCCGTCGTGCCGTCCGACCATGGACGACTTCCGCCAGCCGCCGACCTCGGTCAGCTCGGGGAACTCGGGGACCTCGATCCGCCAGCCCTGGTCGTCGGTCAGGTGGAGGTTGAGCACGTTGAGCTTGTGCGCCGCGATCAGGTCGACGAACCGCAGCACCTCGGCCTTGGTCCGGAAATGCCTCGCCACGTCGAGTAGACAGCCGCGCCACGCGAACCGAGGGTGGTCGGTCACCACCCCGCACGGGATCGACCGCTGTCCACTGTGGATCGACACCGTCCGGAACGCGTCCGGTCCGATGAGCTGCCGGAGCGTCTGACGGCCGTAGAACTCGCCTGCCGCGTCGGCGGCGTGCAGGGTGACACCGGACGGGTCGATCTCCAGCCGGTAGCCCTCGGCAGGCAGCGTGGTGTCGGTACGGATGTCCACTTCGGACGGTACTGGGCACTGTCCCGGCAAGGGTTCCACCGAGACGGGACGGGGGAGCAAGGTTTCGAAGCCAGGCATGTCAGCCCTTCACCGCGCCGCCCATGACGGACACGAGTCGTCGTTGCACGAGAATGAAGAACACCAGCACCGGGATGGTCATCAAGGTCGAACCCGCCATCACCGCGCCCCAGTCGGTGTCCTCCGGTTTGAAGAACACCAGGATCGCGAGCGGGAGCGTCTGGTTCTCGGTGTTGGAGATGATGAACGTCTTGGCGAACAGGAAGTCGTTCCAGGCGTGGATGAACGCCAGCACACTGATCGCCACCAGCCCGGGCGCCACCAGCGGGAAGAGGATCTGCCAGGTGAACCGCATCCGGCTCGCGCCGTCGATCTTCGAGGCCTCTTCCAGCTCCTGCGGTACCGCGGCGACGAAGCCGCGCAGCATCCAGATCGCGAACGGCAGGCTGAATGCCAGGTGCACCAGGATCAGCGAGCCGAGGTGGTTGGTGCCGAACGCCGGCGCGACGTCGCCGACCGACCGCATCAGGAAGAACAGCGGAATGGTCAGCGCCTCGACCGGCACCATCTGCGCCACCAGCACCATCACCAGCAGGACGGTCTTGCCCTTGAAGTTGAACCGCGTCAGCGCGACGGCTGAGAGGAACGAAAGCAGCAGCGACAACGCCACCACCACGACGGCCACGATCACGCTGTTCAGGAAGAACAACGCGAACCCTTCACCGCTCAGCACCCGTTCGAAATGCTCCAGGGTCGGCGTGAGCGTCCAGGGGCGAGGGTTCTCCGCCTGGATCTGCCCGGTGGGTTTGAAGGCCGAAAGCACCATCCAGTACACCGGGAAGGCGACCATCCCCGCGATCACCACGCAGACGATCTCGGCGATCAGTCGTCCCGGGCGCTTGATCCGGCGAGGCGGCGCTGTGGTCACACCCATCCCGCGCTCCGGCGTTGCGACCGGACGTACAGCCCGGTGATGGACAGCAGCAGCAAGGTCATCACGACTCCGAGCGCCGCGCCGAGACCGTATTCCTGTCCGGCGAAGGCCTGTTGATAGGCGAAGACGTTGAGCACGAGGTTGCGCCCGGCCACGCCGCCGCCGTTGGTCATCACGTAGATCTGCGTGAAGATCTTGAAGTCCCAGATGATCGACTGGATCGTGGCGATGGTCAGCAGCGGTCGCACCATCGGCAGCGTGATCGACCACGTGGTGCGCCAGGTCGAGGCACCGTCGAGGTACGCGGCCTCGATGACCTCCTCCGGTACTCCCTTGAGCCCCGCGTACATCGTCACCATGACGAACGGGAACGAACACCAGATGACCTCGGCGGCCACCAGCCCGAACGTGCTGAACGTGTCGAAGGTCCAGGAGTGGTTCGCCATCCCGGTGAACCCGAGGCCCGAGAGCACCTCGTTGACCAGGCCGAAGTCGGCGTCGAACAGGAACAGCCAGACGTACGAGCCCGCCATCGCCGGCGTCGCCCACGCGGCCAGCGCCGCCAGGAACAGCGGGACCCGCGCCCAGGCGCGGACCCGGGTCGCCAGCACGGCGAGCCCCGTCCCGAGCGCGAGGCTGCCGACGACGCAGACCGCGGTGAAGCCGAGGGTTTTGGCCAGCACCTCCCAGAACTGGACGTTCTCCAGCAGGTCGACGTAGTTTCCGAAGCCGAGGAAGACCAGCGGCGCGTTGCCGACCGCTTGCGGCTGGCCGTAGTCGTAGAACGAGATCAGGACGAGCTGGTAGATCGGGTACACCAGCATCGCCAGCAGCAGGATGCCGCCGGGCGCCAGATAGAGCAGGGCCGCCCGGCCGTCCCGGCGACGGCGGGGCGACCGCCGTGCCGGGACGGCCGGAGCCGTGGTGCGGGGGATGTGCTTGGTGACCACTTAACCGAACGCCTTGTTCATCTCGGCGGACGCGGTGGCCAGCGCGGCAGCGGGATCCTTGCCGCCGGTCGCGATCTGCTGGATCGCGGTCGGCAGCACGTTCTGCGCGTCGATCTTCGACCAAGCCGCGGTGGCGGGGACGAACTTCGTGCCCGCGGTGAGCGTGTCGACGAACGGCTTGACCGACGGGTCGCTCGCGGCGAGCTTCTGCTGGACGCTGCCGAGCGTGGGCAGGTTGCCCATGGCGACGTACATCTTCTCCTGGTACTTGGCGCCACCGAGCAGCTGGGTGAACTCGACCGCGAGGCCCTTGCGCTTGGTCGCGTTGAAGACGCCCAGCAGGTTGCCGCCCGCGAACGCCGGGGCGATCTTGCCTGCCTCGGTGCCCGGGAGCGGGATGATCGCGTACTTGCCCTTCACCTGGCCCGCTTCGACGGCCTTGCGGTTGAAGTCGCCGCCGATCGACATTCCCGCCTTGCCACCGGCGAACGCCGTGATGCTCTGCGTCCCGGTCAGGTTGGCGCACTGTTCGGGCGGGCAGATGTCCGCCTTCAGCAGGTTCGCGTACGCCGTGACGCCGGCCTTGGCCTGCTCGGAGTCCATAGTGGACTTCCACTTGTCGCCGTCCTGCTTGGCGATCTCGCCGCCGTGTGCCCACAGGAAGGGCAGCATCGCGTAGGTGTACTTGCCGCCGACGGAGATGCCGTACAGCTCCGGCTTCTTGGCGCGGATCGTCTTCGCGGTCTCGGTCAGCTCCGCCAGTGTCGTCGGCGGCTTGAGGCCGAGTTCGGCGAAGAGGTCCGTGCGGTAGTACAACGCGCGGATGCCGGTGAACCACGGAAGCCCGTAGGTCTTGCCGCCGGACTTCGCCGTCTCCAGCACCGCGGGCAGGATGTCCGCCCCTTCCTTCCACGACGACAGATCGCCGGTCAGGTCGGCCAGCGCGCCGGTGGCGGCGTAGCTGGACACGTCGGTGTTGCCGAACTCGGCGACGTCCGGCGCGCTCGCCGGATCGTTGAAGGCGCCGGAGAACTTGTCCGCGCGGCCTTCCACCGGAATCCACTGGACGTCGACCTCGACGCCCGAATGCGCCGCCTTGAACTCGGCGATCGCCTCCTTGACCGCAGCCTCCTTGGGCGCGCGGTTGGCCTCGTCGAACAGCCAGACCCGGACGGTGCCGGTCTTCTCGTCACCGCCGCCCGCGGCCGGAGTGTTCTGCGCCGGTGCACAGCCCGCGACGAGGCCGACAGCCGCGAGGCCCGCGATGAGTACGCGAGTTCTCATGGGATTTTCTCCTTAAGCGAAAAAGACGGAATTGACCTGGGGGAGCGCGAGCTTCCCGGCGACGGCACCGGGGAGACCGGTGCCGGGATCGCGCGGCAGCCAGCTGAGCGTGCCGGACTTGTCGCTCGAGACGTAGAACCAGCGCTCGGTCGGGTCGAGCGTGAAGTGACGCGGGTACACCCCGCCGACGGGCGCGTTGTTCAGCAGCTTCAAGGACTTCCCGTCCTCGCTGACGCCGAACGACGCGATCGTGTCGGAACCACGCACCGAGGCGTAGACGAACTTCCCGTCCTTGGACGTGGCGATCTCGCCCGGGTACTGCTCGCCCGGGGTGCCCGCCGGAACGGCCGGGACGACCTGTCCAGCGGTGAGCTTCCCGGTGGCCGGGTTCCACGCCGCGACGGTCACCTCGGCACGCAGCTCGCCAAGGATGTAGGCGTACTTGCCGTTCGGGTGGAAAGCGAGATGCCGGGGCCCGGCGCCCGACGGGAGCTTCAGCTGCTGGTTCAGCTTGAGTTTCCCGGTCGTGGTGTCGAGTTTGTAGACATAGACCGAATCCGCGCCGAGATCGACCGCGAGCACCCACTTGCCGGTCGGATCGTTGACCACCTGGTGCGCGTGCGCCTGGCGTTCGGCGCCCTTGTGCTGGGCCACATCGACGACGTCTCCGAGTTTCCCGCCCGCGAGGATCGGGAGGACGACGACGCTGCCGCTGCTGTAGTTCGCGGCCAGCACGTACTTCTGGCTCGAGTGGACGCTCAGATGTGTCGGGTGCTGACCTTTGGCCGATTTCTTGTTGAGCAGCTTGGGTTTCACCGGATCGGCCAGGCTGAACGCGGAGATCTGGCCGTTCTCGTCCTCGTTGGTCACATAGAGCGTCTTGCGGTCGGCACTGATGTCGAACCAGGAAGCGTTGCTGACTCCCGGAATCGTCCGGTCGACGACGAGCGCGTTGGTCGCCGCGTCCCGGTGAGCGACATCGAGCCCGTGCCCGGAACTGGTGTAGCTGCTGAGGTAGATGGCCCCGGTTCCCTTCGGTCCGCAGGATTGTTCGGAAGCATTCGCGAGGTGGGAACCGAGAACGGTGGTGAGTCCAGCCGCTCCGACGGCGCCGAGGAAGGTGCGTCGATCCAGTCCGGTCATCGTGATCTCTCCCAGTCGTCAGGTGGTTTAAACCACTGCCATCAGCAATGCTGCCACGCCGAAACCGGAAACGGAAAGGACGGTTTCCAAGACGGTCCAGGTTTTCAGGGTCTGCGGCACGGTCATGTTGAAGTACCGCGAGATGATCCAGAAACCGCCGTCGTTCACGTGCGAGGCGATGATCGAGCCCGCCGAGATCGCGACGACCAGCAGCGCGAGCTGCATCTGCGAGTAGCCCAGCGTCGCCACCGTCGGCGCGACGATGCCGCTCGTGGTCACGATCGCGACGGTCGCCGAACCCTGCGCGATCCGCATCCCGCAACTGATCACGTATGCGGCCAGGATGACCGGGAGACCGGCGTTGTCCAGCGACCCCGCGACGGCCTTGCCGATCCCCGTGGCGGACAGCACGGCGCCGAAGAACGCACCCGCGCCGACCACCAGCAGGATCATCGCGACCGGGCGGAGCGACTTCGCCGAAAGCTCGCTCAAATCCTTGCCTGTCAAGCCTCGGCGCAGGCCGAGCAGCCAGGACGCGAGCAGCACCGAGATCGTCAGCGCGACCGCCGGGGTGCCGATGAACGCCGCGACGCCGGCGGGCGCGGAGTTCTTGGGAAGCCAGATGCTGCCGAAGGTCCCGGCGAGGATCAGCACCAGCGGGACCGCGATGATCGCCAGCACCAGCCCGAGCGGCGGCGGGTTCTCCTCCTTTTCGCCTTCTTCCTCCGCGACCAGGAACTCCGCGGGAACCGGAACATCGACGCGTTTGCCGATCCACGTCGAGTACGCGACCCCGCCGACGAGGAACGCCGGGATACCGCAGACCAAGCCCATCAGGATGATCCAGCCGAGTTCCACGTGCAGCAGGCCCGCCGCGGCGACCGGGCCGGGGTGCGGCGGAAGGAACGCGTGGGTGATGGAAAGACCGGCGAGCAGCGGCAACGCGTACAGCACCAGCGAGCGGCCGCCCTGTTTGGCGGCGACGTAGACCAGGGGTGCCAGCACGAAGATGCCGATGTCGAAGAAGACCGGGATACCGAAGACGAAACCCGCGAGACCCATCGCCAACGGGGCCCGCTTCTCACCGATGGCGCGCAGTAGCGCGCCGGTGAGGACCCTTGCCCCGCCGGAACGCTCCAAAATGGACCCGAGGATGGTGCCGAGTCCGATGATCGCGGCGATATGGCCGAGGATCCCGCCGAAACCCTTTTCCAGAAGGGAATCCGACGCCTTCTGCGCGGAGCCGACGATCTGGCCGACCGGCAGGCCCGCGGCCAGCGCGGTCAGCAGGCCGACCACGATCAAGGCGATGAAGGGTTCCAGCTTGACCTTGATGATGAGGAACAGCAAGACCGCGATCGAGACGGCGGCGAGGGTCAGGAGACCTCCCGTCGAATGTTGGAGCCAGTCGATCATCGGGCACTCCCGGGGTTCCGCAGTGAATGGCCGGCGAGGGCGCCGGTCGGTTGACCATCGTCGATGGCGGCGACACCGTTGACGAAGACATAGGGGATACCGGCTGCCTGTTGCCGCGGTTCGTCGAACGTGGCGGTGTCGGCGACGGTTTCCGGGTCGAACAGCACGAGGTCCGCCGCGTATCCGGCGCGGACGAGACCCCGGTCGGTCAGCCGCAGGCGCTGTGCCGCGCGGCCGGTGAGGTGGGCGACGCATTCGGCGAGGTCGAGGACGCCGAGTTCGCGGACGTAGCGCGCGAGGTAACGCGGGAACGTGCCCCAGGCGCGGGGATGCGGCCGCGCCCCGACGAGCAGCCCGTCGCTGCCGCCGGTGTGCGTGCGGTGGCGCATGATCGCCTGGACGTTCTCCTCGTGCCCGACGTGCATCAGGCACGACGTGCCGAGCTTTTCCGAGATCAGAACGTCGAAGTACAGCTCCGCGGCCGGTTTGCCGGCACGCTGCGCCGAAGCGGCGACGGAATATCCGACGAGATGGGCGTTCTCGTCCCGGCGGACACCGTTGATCTCGATGGCCTCCCAGTCGATCGGCACCCCGTGCGCACCGTCGGAGCCGGTTTCCTCGATCTCGGCGCGGATCCGCTCACGAGTGTCCACATCGGACAACCGGGTCAGCGTGGCGTCGAGCCCGCCTTCGGTCGACCAGCTCGGCAGCAGCGCGGAAAGGTAGGTGGCGCCGGGAAGATAGGGATAGGTGTCCAGCGTGATGTCGCAGCCGTCGTCGAGTGCCCGGTCGAGCAGCTCCAGCAGATCCGGCGCCCTGCCCTTGTTCACCGAGAAGTTCATCGTGGCGTGGGCGAGGTGCAATGGGCAGCCCGAACGGCGGGAGACGTCGACCATCTCGCCGAACGCTTCGAGCGCGCCCTTGCCGTAGCTGCGGTGGTGCGGACTGTAGAAGCCGCCGTTCTCCCCGACGACCCGGCACAGCTCGACGAGTTCCTCGGTGGTCGCGTACATGCCCGGCGTGTAGGTGAGCCCGGACGACATGCCCATCGCGCCCTCGGCCAGCCCGGTCGCGACGAGTTCCTTCATCGCGTTCATCTCGGCTTCGGTCGCGGGCCGGTCGTCCCAGCCGACGGTGAGCATGCGGACGGTGCCCTGCGGCACCAGGTAGGCCGCGTTGACCGCGACCCCCGCGTCGAGCCGGTCGAGGTATTCGCCGACAGAGCGCCAGTTCCAGTCGAATCCGGCCGGATCGTCGTTCCACCCGGCGAGCTGCTGGCGCAGCGCCGCGAGGACCTCGTCGTTCACGGGCGCGTAGGAGAGCCCGTCCTGTCCGAGCACCTCGGTCGTGACGCCTTGGGAGAGCTTGGCGAGGTGATCCGGGTTGGCGAGCAGCTGGAGGTCGGAATGCGAATGCATGTCGATGAACCCGGGCGCGAGCACGAGTCCTTCGGCGTCGATGGTGCGGCGGCCCGCGAGCGAGCCGGGTTCGGCGACACTGGCGATCCGGCCGTCGGTGATGCCCACGTCGTGCCTGGTGAGCGGATCCCCGGTGCCGTCGGCGACCAGTGCGGAGCGGACAACGATGTCCATGGCGATTCTTCCTCTGCGGCGGTGGAGGACGGATCAGAAATGGGTACGGACGAAATCGAGCACGGTCTCGCCGTCGGGGCCGACGACCGGGATCAGGGGCCATTTGTCGAAGACGGTGCACGGATGCGACAGACCGAGGGCGATCCAGTCGCCGACCTCGACCGGCGACGACACGGGCAGCGTCAGAAAGGCGTGCTGGTCGTTCATCTTCTGGACGGAATGACCTTCGAGCGCGGACGGTGGCCCGTCGCCCTTGCGGATCAGGCGCGGCTCGGGCATGCCTTCGTCGAAGGAGGCGTCCCGTTTGCCGATGGTGAGCAGCGCGAGTTCGTCCGTCGGCTTCGACGTGACCTGCGCCCAGGCACGCAGCGCGGAGCGGAACGAGGCGACGCCGCCGATGCGCGGGTGTTCGCCCAGCGGCGAGATCACTCGGTAGAAGCCGTCGTCGTGGGTCACGTAGGCGCCGCTGCGCAGGATCGGCAGGACGTCCAGGTCGCCCCAATCCTTGGTGAGCTCGTCGGCGACGCGATCGAAGTACGCGCTGCCTCCGCCGGTGACGATGATCTGGCCGGCGTCGTCGAGCAGGCCCTTGGCGTGGAAGGCGAAGACGAGTTCCCGCAGACCGTCCACATAGGAGCTGATCAGCTGGAGCGACTTTTCGTCCGTGTGGTGGGAAAGCGCGCCTTCGTAGCCGCCGGATCCACGTAACCGCAGAGCCGGGCTCGCGTGCGCGGCTTCAGCGACGGCGAGCGCGGTCTCGGCGTCGCGAACACCGGTGCGGCCACCTTCGGCGCCGAGTTCGACCAGGACGTCCACCTTGCGGCGGGCTCCGCGCAGGGCCTCGGTCATCAGCTCGACGCCGCGGACCGAATCGACCCAGCAGACGAACTCGAAGTCGTCGTCGGCGTCCAGTTCGGCGGCGAGCCACTTCAGGCCCGAGGGGTCGAGCAGCTGGTTCGCCAGCAGGATCCGCGAAACGCCGAACGCCCGGTAGATCCGCAGGTGGCCGGCGTTCGCGCAGGTGATACCCCACGAGCCGTGCTTCAGCTGCCGCTCGAACAGCTGCGGCGCCATCGTCGTCTTGCCGTGCGGGGCCAGCGCGACCCCGCGTTCGGCGCACCAGTCCGCCATCGTGCGGAGGTTGTGTTCGACGGCCTCTTCGTCGAGCACCACGAACGGGCCGAGAAAGCCGTCTTCGAACAGCTTCGCGCCGCGGGCGGCGGCCTCGCCGATCGTGAGACCGGACAGCGAAGGCGCGACCGAGCGGAAGCGCCAATCGACGCGCTCCTCCCGGACGGCCGCGACCGCGGCGGAATCGATGGTGCCGGCTTCGAACATGAGGTTCACCTCGGTTGCGTATGTTGCAACGGACGTTGCGCATATTGCGTGGGATAGGTGTAGCATCCGGTCCGCTGGAGGTCAACGGCGTGACGACTAGGAGACGCGAAGGTGACAAGCGCGCCCCACGTTTTGTGCATCGGGGAGTCGATGGCCTTGTTCGTACCGGCCGAATCCGGGCCGCCCGACGAGGTACGTAAGTGGGTGCGAAGCATCGGAGGGGCCGAATCGAACGTCGCCTGCCATCTCCCCGCGCTGGGTTTCACCAGCGCCTGGGTGAGCGCGGTCGGCGACGATCCGTTCGGCCGCGCGCTCGTGCGCGAGATCGGCGCGGCGGGGGTGGACGTCAGCGCGGTCGTGGTCGACCCGACGCGCCCGACCGGTCTCTACATCAAGGAAAGCGGAGCGGACGGCAGCCCCGTGCGCTACTACCGCAAGGGCTCAGCCGCGTCCGGAATGGACGCCGGGCTGCTGGGGAAACTTGATCTCGACGGGGTGCGCGTCATCCACCTGTCCGGGATCACGCCCGCCCTGTCGGACGGTTGCCTCGACCTGGTGCGAGCGCTGATGGAACGGCCACGTGGCGACACGCTGGTGTCGTTCGACGTGAACTTCCGGCCCGCGCTGTGGACCGGGCGCGACCCGTCGGTGCTGGCCGGACTGGCCGCCCGCGCCGACATCGTGCTGGCAGGCGAGGACGAGGCCGAGCGAGTGTGGGGGACCGGCGACCCGGAACGCCTGCGCGCCGCGGTGCCGGGGCCGAAGACGATGGTCGTCAAGCACGGGGCGCGCGGGGTGACGCTGATCGACGGCGACGAAGCACCGCTGTTCTCTCCCGCGCTCCAGGTCGACGTCGTGGAGCCAGTCGGTGCCGGTGACGCCTTCGCCGCCGGTTTCCTCGCCGCCACGCTGCGCGGCGACGACCCCGCGACCCGGCTGCGGCGCGGCCACCTGCAGGCCGCGGCCACCTTGCTGACCCACGACGACGTGGGAACGCCGCTGCCCGGATCCGTCGTCGAAGCGCTCCTCGGGGCGGATGAGGCAGCATGGGCGGCGGCGAAGCTGACGGACAAGGGATTGGTGGGCGGATGAGCCAGAGCCTGGACAGGGCGCTCACGTTGCTGAGCGGGCTCGCCCGCGAGCCGAAGACGCTGGACCAGCTCGCCGAGGAGATCGGTGTGCACAAGTCGACCGTGCTGCGGTTGCTGCGCACCCTGGAGACGCATCACTTCGTGCGCCGGGAAGGGCAGCGGTACTACCGGCTCGGCAGTGCGCTCTTCGACCTCGCGCAGCAGGCGCTGGAGGATCGCGACGTCCGCCGCACCGCGCAATCCGCGCTCGCCGGGCTCAACGCCCGCACCGGGCACACTGTGCACCTCGCCTCCTATGAGGACGGAGAGGTCGTCTACATCGACAAGTTCGAGGGCAGGCATTCGGTGCGGATGTACTCGCGCATCGGGAAACGCGCCCCGCTGCACTGCACCGCCGTCGGCAAGGTGCTGGTCGCGGCGATGACGCCGGAGAAGCAGGCGGACGTGGTCTCGCGGATCGACTTCTTCGTCCGCACCCCGAACACGATCACCACGCCCGAGGCCTACGAGAAGGAACTCGCGCTCGTCGCCGACCGCGGCTACGCGGTGGACAACGCCGAGCACGAGGACTTCATCCACTGCGTCGCCGCGCCCGTCCGCGGCCCCGGCGGCGTGGTACTCGCCGCCGCGTCGGTGTCGGTGCCGAAGGTACTGCTCGACTACGACGGCCTGATGGCGCTCGTCCCGGAACTGATCGCCGCCGCCGAAGAAGCTTCCGTCCACAGTGGATGGACGGGGAACCGAAAGGGGAAGTTGGAATGAGCAAGACCGCGATCAGCACGGAGAACGCGCCGAAGCCGGTGGCCGCGTTCTCGCAGGCGGTCCGCAAGGGCAACATCCTGCAGGTGGCCGGCCAGGTCGCCTTCGACCCGGCCACCGGCGCCATCGTCGGCGAGACCGTCGGTGAGCAGACCGAGCAGACCTTCAAGAACATCGAGGCGGTGCTCGAGGCCGCCGGTTCGAGCCTGGCCGACGCGATGATGGTGCGCGTGTACCTGACCGACGTCGACCACTTCGGCGCGTTCAACGAGGTCTACAACAAGCTGATCGGCGAGGCGCCGCACCCCGCCCGCACCACCGTGTACGTCGGCCTGCCCGCCGGACTGCTGGTGGAGATCGACGTCCTGGCCGTGACGGACTGATCCCGCGTGCCATGAAAGGCCCCTTCATTGCAAAATTCGCGATGAAGGGGCCTTTCATTGCGTGAAGACACGGTCGCTTGTCCAGACGACATGGTCGCCCGGTGGGCGGATCTGATGGTGTGCCGGTCAGTCCGTGAAGGCCTACTTACCTACCCTGATGGTAGTGAAGGGGGCCTTCACGGACTTGCGGATCGCCACTCACGAGGCGCTAGAGCACGCTCGTGTACCCGTTCAGCGCGGGCTGACCGCCCAGGTGCGCGAAGAGCACGTTCGAGTCCCGCGAGATCTCACCGCGGGAAACGAGGTCGATCAGCCCCGCCATGGACTTGCCTTCGTACACCGGATCGGTGAGCACGCCCTCCAGCCGCGCCAGCGTCCGGATCGCGTCGAGGGTCGACTCGTCCGGGATGCCGTAGATCCCGGCGTGGTAGCGCTCGTCCAATTCGACCTCGCCGATCTCGCCGGCATTGATCAGCTCCGCGGTCGCGCTGGCGATGCGGGTGATCTGATCGCGCGTCTCGGCCGGTTCGGCCGACCCGTCGATGCCGAGGATCCGTCGCGGCTTCCCGGAAAGCGCGGCCCCGGCGACCATCCCGGCCTGAGTGCTGCCGGTGACGGAGCAGACGATCACCGTGTCGAAGAAGACGCCGAGTTCCGCCTCCTGCGCTTCGAGTTCGACCATCCAGTTCGCGAAACCGAGCCCGCCGAGCCGGTGGTCCGAGCCGCCGGCCGGGATCGCATACGGCTTTCCGCCGCCGGCCTCGATCTCCTTGACCGCGTTTTCCCAGCTTTCCTTGAAGCCGACGCCGAATCCCGCCTCGACCATCCGGATGTCCGCGCCGAGGATGCGCGAAAGCTGGATGTTGCCGACCTTGTCGTACATCGGGTCGTTCCAGTCGACCCAGCTCTCCTGCACCAGCACGGCCTTGAGCCCGGACCGCGCGGCGGCCGCGGCGACCTGGCGGGTGTGGTTCGACTGCACGCCGCCGATCGAGATCAGCGTGTCCGCGCCCGAGGCGAGCGCGTCGGCGACCAGGTACTCGAGCTTCCGGGTCTTGTTGCCGCCGAACGCGATCCCGGAGTTGACGTCCTCGCGTTTCGCCCAGACCTTCGCGCCGCCGAGATGGGCGGTGAGCCGTTCGAGCGGGTGCACGGGGGAAGGGCCGAACAGCAGCGGGTAGCGCGGGAAATCGGCGAGGGTCATGGCGTCTCCAGGAGGTCTTCGAGTTCGGTCCAGATCGTGGCGGTGATCGCGCAGGCCGTGTCGACGTCGCCCGCTTCGATGGCGTCGGCCAGCTCCGCGTGACGCTGGACCGACCGGTGCGCGGGCAGAGAGCCGAAGCGGGCGTATTCGAGACGGCGCAGCAGCGGCGTGTAGCGGGCCAGCGTCGCGGCGATCGCCCGGTTGCGCGCGGCGGCGACCGGGACGTCGTGGAGTTCGTCGTCGGCGGCGATCGCGGCCGCGATGTCCCCGGCGGCGATCGCGTCGGCGAACCGGGCGTTGGCCGCGCGCATCGAGGCGACCTCCGCCGGCCCCATCCGCGGGGCACCCGCCCGGACGGCGAACTCGTGCAGCGTGCGCACGAGCTGCAGGGCGTCTCGGACGTCGTCGGGAACGAAACCGGCCACACGCGTGTAGCTCTGCGGCTTCGACTCGACGAGGCCGTCCTCGATCAGCCGAAGCAACGCCTGGCGCACCGGCGCCCGGGAAAGCCCCAGCTGCTCGGCGAGGTCGCCGTCGCGCAGGTTCGTGCCCGGCGGCAGCGTCCCGTCGATGATCGCCCGGCGGATGTTCTCGTAGGCCTCGTCTCTGAGGAGAGACCGCGGCACCTTCGCTAACCCACTCACATCTGAAATGTTAGTTGATGCCGGAGTGGAAGTACATGAAGGCCCCCTTCCTGTACCCAGGCGCAAGGAAGGGGGCCTTCATGTACTTCGGAGGGCTAGTAGACCGGTCCCGTGTACTTCTCGCCCGGTCCCTGGCCGGGCGCGTCGGGCACGGCCGAAGCCTCGCGGAACGCCTTCTGCAGCGACTGGAGGCCGTCGCGCAACGGGCCCGCGTGCAGGCCGAGGTACTCTGCCGAAGCGGTGACCAGCCCGGCGAGGGCGGTGATCAGGCGACGGGCTTCGTCGAGGTCGCGGTGGGGTGAGCTGGCCGGGTCCTCGTCCGCGAGGCCGAGGCGTTCGGCGCCCGCGGAGAGCAGCATGACGGCCGCCCTGCTGATCACCTCGACGCTCGGGATGTCCTCCAGGTCGCGGACGTCCGGGGAATACGGGGGCTGCTGAACGGGTTCATCTGACACGTCTGGTACCCTTCCACGAGCGACCAGCCCCTGAGTGATCGGGGGCGGCAAGTGGAGCCCCGCTCCCACCCGTGTCACCGCCGCAACACCAGGTGTCCGGGTCCGGTCTCGCCAAGACGATTTCGGGCGTCGAGGCGGTGTGTTCGGTTCTGGAGATCGAACACGATCGGAAAGAGTGGGCCCCGCGTACCGCACGGTACCGGGGCCTTAGGTATGTGGGCACCAGGTCGAAACGGTAGAAGAATTTACCTCGAACCAGGGAGGCCCCATCAGCGCCGAGACACGCATCAACGACCGAATCCGGGTACCGGAGGTCCGCCTCGTCGGGCCGGCCGGTGAACAGGTCGGCATCGTCCGGATCGAAGATGCGCTGCGGCTGGCACAGGAGAACGATCTCGATCTCGTCGAGGTCGCCCCGCAGGCCCGTCCGCCCGTATGCAAGCTCATGGACTTCGGCAAGTTCAAGTACGAGAGCGCGCAGAAGGCCCGCGAGTCCCGCCGCAACCAGCAGCTCACCGTCATCAAAGAGCAGAAGCTGCGGCCGAAGATCGACCAGCACGACTACGAGACCAAGAAGGGTCACGTGTCGCGGTTCCTTGCGGCAGGCAACAAGGTCAAGGTCACGATCATGTTCCGCGGTCGCGAGCAGTCCCGGCCGGAACTCGGGTTCCGTCTGCTGCAGAAGCTCGCCGACGAGGTGACCGAGCTCGGCTTCGTCGAGTCGTCGCCGAAGCAGGACGGTCGCAACATGATCATGGTGTTGGCCCCGCACAAGAACGTGAAGCCGCAGAAGGCCGCGAAGGCAGCCAAGGACGAGTCGTCCGAGCCGCCCGCCGACGCGTAGCGCCGACCAGCACATGTCAGCGGCACACCGGGCGCAACCGGTGTGCCGCCGCACGGAAGAGGACAACGTAATGCCGAAGATGAAGACGCACAGCGGGACGTCCAAGCGTGTCCGCGTCACGGGTTCGGGCAAGCTGCGCCGCCAGAAGGCCGGCCGCCGCCACCTGATGGAGAAGAAGTCCAACAGGCTCACCCGTCGCCTCGAAGGCACGACCGAGATCGCCAAGAACGACGTCGGCCGCGTCAAGCGCCTTCTCGGCCGCTGACACCCCGCATTTTGTAAACGCCGGGCGCGCCATCGCGCCCCCAGATCGACAGGATGGACCCCAGTGGCACGCGTCAAGAGGGCTGTCAACGCCCAGAAGAAGCGTCGCGCGACTCTCGAGCTCGCCAGCGGCTACCGCGGCCAGCGTTCGCGGCTGTACCGCAAGGCGAAGGAGCAGACGCTTCACTCGCTGAACTACGCCTACCGGGACCGTCGTGCCCGCAAGGGTGACTTCCGCCAGCTGTGGATCACCCGTATCAACGCGGCGGCCCGCGCCAATGGCGTGACCTACAACCGGTTCATCCAGGGCCTCAAGGCCGCGGGTGTCGAGGTCGACCGCAAGATCCTCGCGGACCTCGCCGTCAACGACGCCGCCGCGTTCACCGCGCTGGCCGAGCTGGCCAAGGCGAACGTGAACACCGAAGAGAAGAAGTCGGCCTGACCGGCGACAGCGCTCTCCATCGACCCGGGGCCGCTCCGTTCACCGAACGGACGCCCCGGGTCGTTGCTGCGCGCAAGCTCACTCGCCGGGCCGAACGTGACAAGACCGGCCGGTTCCTCGCCGAGGGCGCGAACGCGGTCGAAGCCGCGCTCGACCACGGCGGCACGGTGTACGAGCTGTTCGTCACCGATCGCGCCGCCGCGCAGCACGAGCGCCTGGTCGTCGCCGCGCGCGAGGCGGGCGTCCCCGTCTCGCCGATCACCGATCGCGCGGCCGACGGGTTGTCCGAGACCGTGACGCCGCAAGGCATCGTCGCGGTCTGCGCGCTCGTCGACCGTCCACAAGAGACCGTCCTGAAGCCGGGCGCGAAGCTCGTCGTCGTCCTCGTCGACGTCGCGGACCCCGGTAACGCGGGCACCGTGATCCGGGTCGCGGACGCCGCCGGCGCCGACGCGGTCGTCCTCGCCGGGGACAGCGTCGACCCGCACAACGGCAAATGCGTCCGCGCGGCCGCCGGCAGCCTGTTCCACCCCGCCATCACCCGGATCCGGGATGTCGACGCGGCCTTGAAGGCCTGCTCCGCCGCCGGACTCCGCACCTTCGGCGCGCACGGCTACGCCGACACCGAGCTCGATCAGGTCACCTTCGACGAGCCCACCGCGTGGGTCTTCGGCAACGAGGCGCACGGACTGCCGCAGGGAGTTCTGGAGACGGTCGATCTCGCGGTCAAGATCCCGATGTACGGCCGGGCGGAGAGCCTGAACCTCGCGACGGCCGCCGCGATCTGCGTGTACACGAATGCGATGGCCTCACGGACCGCGACCACGTAGAGTCGCGGGCGCACGCCGTCGCATCACGACACCAAGGGAGCTCTCATGGAACGCACTGTTCGTTCCAGCACCTTGTTTACGGCGTAGAGCGCGTTTTTCGCACTTCCGAGTGACGGTGTGCCCAGCCCGAGGGTGATCGGGGGCCGCCGTTCGCTGTCCCATAGAATTCAGCAGCTGCTAAACCCATGTGTGCGCTCGCGTGCACCGGACCAGTCCCAGCGGACGCCGAGGAGTTATGTCCGAAGCCAACGACAAGCAGGACCCCCAGGCGGGAACGCTCGCGCCGGAAACGTTGACGGCCGCCGTCAAACAGGCCGAGACCGATTTCGCGGCCGCGGCGGATCTCGACGCGCTGGCCGCGGTCAAACCCGCGCACCTCGGGGACCAGTCTCCGCTGCTGCTCGCCCGCCGCGAGATCGGCGCCCTGCCGAAGCAGGAGAAGGCGGAGGCGGGAAAGCGGGTCAACGAAGCGCGCCAAGCCATCCAGGCCGCCTTCGACGCCCGCCGCGCCGTGCTCCAGGTCGAGCGCGACGAAAAGGTGCTCCGCGAGGAGACAGTCGACGTCACGCTCCCGTGGGACCGCGTGCCCCGTGGCGCCCGGCACCCGATCGCGACCCTGTCGGATCGGATCGCCGACGCGTTCATCGCGATGGGCTACGAGGTCGCCGACGGTCCGGAACTCGAGGCCGAGTGGTTCAACTTCGACGCGCTGAACTTCGGCAAGGACCACCCCGCGCGCCAGCTGCAGGACACGTTCTACCTCGGCGAGGAGGACTCCGGCCTGGTGCTGCGGACCCACACCTCGCCGGTGCAGGCCCGCACGCTGCTGCACCGTGACCTGCCCGTGTACGTCGTCTGCCCCGGCCGCACCTACCGGACCGACGAGCTCGACGCCACGCACACCCCGGTGTTCTCGCAGGTCGAAGGCCTCGCGGTGGACAAGGGCCTGACGATGGCGCATCTCAAGGGCACCCTCGACGCTTTCGCCCGCGCGATGTTCGGCGAAAGCTCGAAGACCCGCCTGCGCCCGCACTTCTTCCCGTTCACCGAGCCGTCGGCCGAGGTCGACGTCTGGTTCGAGGAGAAGAAGGGCGGCGCCGGCTGGGTCGAATGGGGCGGCTGCGGCATGGTCAATCCCAACGTCCTGCGTGCCTGCGGCGTCGACCCCGAGGTCTACTCGGGCTTCGCCTTCGGCATGGGTATCGAGCGCACCCTGCAGTTCCGCAACGGAATCCCGGACATGCGCGACATGGTGGAGGGCGACATCAGGTTCACCCTGCCCTTCGGAACGGAGGCCTGAGTGAAGGTCCCAGCCAGCTGGCTGACCGAACACCTCGACGTCGACGAGGAGGTCACCGCCCAGGATCTGGCCGACGCCTTCGTGCGCATCGGCATCGAGGTCGACGACGTCCGGAAACTCGAACCGGTCACCGGTCCGCTCGTGGTCGGCCGTGTCGCCGAGATCGAGGAGCTCACCGAGTTCAAGAAGCCGGTCCGCTTCTGCCGCGTCGACGTCGGCGAGCCGGAGAACGACGCCAAGCCTGACGAGAACGTCGACGCCGACGATGACGATGACGACGAAGGCCCCTTCGAGGACGACGGGCCCACGGGGATCAGGACCCGCGGGATCATCTGCGGTGCCACGAACTTCGCCGAGGGTGACCTGGTCGTCGTCGCGCTGCCCGGCACGGTGCTGCCCGGTGGTTTCGAGATCGGTTCGCGCAAGACCTACGGCAGGCTCAGCGACGGCATGATCTGCTCGGCGAGCGAACTCGGCATCGGTGACGACCACTCCGGCATCCTGGTGCTGCCGCCGAGCACGGCCAGCCCCGGTGAGGACGCGAACAAGCTGCTCGGCCTCGAAGACACCGTCCTCGAGGTGACGCCGACCCCGGACCGCGGGTACACCCTGTCGGTCCGCGGCCTGGCCCGCGAGCTGTCCAACGCGCTCGACGTCCCGTTCGGCGACCCGGCCTCCATCGAGGTCCCCGAGGCCGAGAGCGACGTCTGGCCGGTGCACCTCGAAGACACCGAGGGCTGCAAGCGGTTCGTGCTGCGCCGCGTCAAGAATCTCGACGCGACCGCGCCGACGCCGTGGTGGATGCGCCGTCGCCTGATGCTGTCGGGTATCCGCTCGATCTCCCTCGCGGTCGACGTGACCAACTACGTGATGCTCGAACTCGGGCATCCGCTGCACGCGTTCGCGACCGGTTCGGTCAAGGGCGATCTGGTGGTGCGCAAGGCGAAGCCGGGCGAGAAGCTGACCACTTTGGACGATGTCGAGCGCACGCTCGACCCGGACGACGTGGTGATCGCCGACGACAGCGGCGTCATCTCGCTGGCGGGCACGATGGGCGGCGGGTCGACCGAGATCACGCCGGAGAGCACCGATGTGCTGCTCGAAGCGGCGCACTGGGATCCTTCGTCGATCAGCCGGACGGCCCGCCGTCACAAGCTGTTCTCCGAGGCGGCCAAGCGGTTCGAGCGCTACACCGACCCGCAGCTGTGCGCGGTGGCCGTCGAACTCGCGGCGCGCCTGCTGCGCCAGTACGGCGAAGGCTCGATCCTGCCCGGCCGCACCGACGAGGGCGGCGTCGAGCCGAACCCGCCGGTGACCATGCCGATCAGCCTGCCCGACCAGGTGGCCGGGGTGCGCTACCAACGCGGTGTCACGGTCAAACGGCTCTCGCAGATCGGGTGCAAGGTCAACGTGGGCACCGCCGAGGACGGTACCGCGCTGGTGACCGCGATCCCGCCGAGCTGGCGCGGTGACCTGGTGCAGCCCGCAGACCTGGTCGAAGAAGTCCTTCGGCTCGAGGGGTACGACAGCATCCCGTCGGTGCTGCCCGAGGCCCCGGCCGGCCGGGGCCTGACGGACACCCAGCGCCGTCGCCGCTCGGTCGCGCGTGCGCTGGCGGAGAACGGCTACGTCGAGGTGCTGCCCTTCCCGTTCATCTCGGACTCGGTCTGGGACGCGTTCGGGCTGCCCGAAGACGACGTCCGCCGCAGCACCGTGAAGGTCCGCAACCCGCTGGAAGCGGACAAGGACCGGATGGCGAGCAGCCTGCTGCCGGGGTTGCTGGAGATTCTCCAGCGCAACATTTCCCGTGGCTTCAAGGATGTCTCGCTGTTCCACATCGGACAGGTCGTGCTGCCCGGACCGAACCCGATCCCGATGCCTTCGCTCGGGGTGGACCGGCGGCCGACCGACGAGGAGCTCGCGGTGCTGGAGGCGGCGGTCCCGCCGCAGCCGCTGCATGTCTCCGTCGTGCTCGCGGGCCAGCGTGGCCGCGCGGGCTGGTGGGGCGAGGGCGAGCAGGCGAACTGGGCCGACGCGGTGCAGGCCGCGCGGCTGGTGGCGCAGGCCGCCGGTGTCGAGCTGACCACGGCCGCGGCGGACCAGCCGCCGTGGCACCCCGGTCGTTGCGCGCAGCTGCGGGTGGGGCAGTGGCCCGTCGGCTACGCCGGCGAGCTGCACCCGAAGGTCGTCGAGGCGCTCGGGTTGCCGCCGCGCACCGTCGCGATGGAACTCGACCTGGACGCGATCCCGATCCCGGACGGCCGTCCTGCGCCGCGGATCTCGGCGTACCCGCCGGTGCTGCTCGACGTCGCACTCGTCGCGGAGACGGGTGTGCCGTCGGCCGACCTTGCCGAGGCGCTGCGCGAAGGCGCGGGCGAACTGCTCGAGGACATCACGCTGTTCGATTCGTACCAGGGCGAGCAACTGGGCGAGGGCAAGCGTTCGGTGGCGTACAAGCTGCGGTTCCGCGCCGCGGACCGCACGCTGACCGTCGACGAAGCCACCAAGGCTCGCGACGCCGCCGTCGCGGTCGCCGGTGAACGCTTCGGCGCTAGCCTGCGGACCTGATCCGAAAGTCCCGTGAAGGCCCCCTTCCCTCGGCTCAGCCGAGAGAAGGGGGCCTTCACGCGCTTCAGGTGTGGCAAAGTGAGGACTTGTGTCACGTCCAGACGGTCGGTCCAGTATCCAAGACATCGCCCGTGCCCGGCTGAGCGACGGTTTCGTCGGCAGGGTCGGGGAACGCGAGGACTTCCGGGGGAATCTGGGGTTGCCCGGGAGCGACCGGCGCCGCCGGTACCTGTACTCGGTGCACGGTCTCGCCGGGGTCGGCAAGTCGTTCCTCCTCGAACAGCTTCGCGGTATCGCCGAGGAAACCCGCGCCGCCGTCGGGTTCGCGGACGACCGGCAACAGGATCTGCCCGCGACAATGGTCAAGCTTGCGAAGGACCTCGCCCGCGGCGGGCACGAGATGCGCCGGTTCGAGAAGCGCTACGAGTCGTACCTCAAGGCGCGGGAACGGCTCCACAACGATCCGCAGGCTCCGGCGGCAGGCCGCGAGCTCGTGACGAAGGCCGTGGTCAAGGCAAGCCTCGGGGTGGCGAAGACCCTGCCCGGCGGAAGCATCGCCGCCGACGCGATCGACGCGGACGCGACGGCGAAACAGCTGGAGCAGTTGCAGGTCTACCTCGCGGCGAAGTTCAAGCGGAAGGCCGATGTCCAGCTGCTCCTGGAACCGGCGGAGGAGCTGACCAAACCGTTCGTCGAGGACCTCTGGCGTATTCCGGAGACCCGGCAGATCGCGCTGTTCTTCGACACCTTCGAACGGACCGCGCCGGTACTGGAGACCTGGCTGCTCGACCTGTTCGGCGGGCTGTACGGCGATCTGCCGCAGAACCTCGTGCTCACCGTGGCGGGCCAGTTCCCGCTGGACGAGGCGAAATGGAACCGGCACGCGCCGCTGGTGCGCGAGATCGAACTCCGGCCCTTCACCGAGCCGGAGGCGCGTCACCTGCTCGCCGAGCACGGGATCACCGACGAGCAGGTGGTCGAGACCGTGCTGCGGCTGACTGACGGGCTGCCCGTCCTGGTCGCCATGCTGGCGCAGGGAAACCCCACCGAGGCGGACGCGGTCGGCGATCCCAGCGATGACGCGGTCAAGCGGTTCCTGCACTGGGTTCCCGACAAGGCCAGGCAGAAGATCGCCGCCACGGCGTCGTTGCCCCGTGTCCTGGACGAGGACGTCATCGGCGTGCTGACCGGGAAGGAGACCGCGGGGGAGACCTTCCGCTGGTTGCGGGAGCTGCCGTTCGTCGGGCGGCGCGAACTCCCGGTGCGCTATCACCCGGTGGTCCGTGGTCCGATGGTGCGGTTGGAGCGCGGCAGTTCGCCCGCCGCGTTCGCCGAACTCCACCGCAAGCTCAGCGAATACTACGAAGGCCGGTGCGCCGAACTCGGCCTCAGTAGCCACCGCGACGCCTGGAACGACGAGCGCTGGCAGCGAAGAAAACTCGAGCACACCTACCACCGGTTGTGCGGGAGCCCGGCCGAAGCGCTGCCGGACGCACTGCTCGGCGCCGCCGAGATGATCACCACCGGCACGGCTGCCGCTCGTGCTTGGGCGCGCATGATGGAGCAGGCGGGGGTCGACGCGGACGCGCCCGCGGTACTGGGCTGGGGGCAGCGCCTGGCCGCCGCGGTCGGCGACGGCGACGGCCCGCGGGAGATCCAGGTGCTCGACCTGCTCGCCGGTGCGGCTGAGCTCGACGCGGCCCGCCTTTCCACGGTGCTCCGGCGGCGCGCGTGGGCCTACGAAGGCCAGGACGACGTCGAGGCGGCGAAACGGGATTTCGACCGGGCTCTCGACTTGAACCCCGCCGACCCCTACGTCTGGAGTGACCGGGGCAACCTGTTCCGCGACGAAGGCGAATGGGAGCAGGCGTTGTCGGATCTGAACCGGGCGATCGAACTGGACCCCACCTACGCCTACTCGTGGCGCGGGCGCGGGTCGGCCCGGGCCCGGTTGGGCGACCTCGAGGGTGCGATGGCCGACCTCGATGAGGCCGTCCGCCTTCAGCCGGAGCACCGGTGGGCCTACAGCATCCGGAGCGAGGTGCACTTCAAACGAGGCGATGTCCGGAAGGCGATCGACGAGATCGAGATCGCGATCCGGCTCGACCCCGACTATGCCTGGGCCGTCCACTACCGGGCGACGCTGTTCGCGGAGCTGGGGGACAAGGACGAGGCACTCGCCGGTCACCGCGCGGCCGTCGCCCTCCGCCCCAAAGAGGTGTACTACCTGACGGAGCTCGCGTCGTTCCTTGAGCAGACCGGAGACGTGGACGCCGCGTCGGCGACCTTCGACGCGATCGTCGCGGCGGATCCGGAAAGCGCCAGTGCCCACGCGATCCGGGCGGCGTTCCACCGCCGCAACGAGCGAAGCAGGCTCGCGATCGACGGTTTCACCGCCGCGCTCCGGATCGACCCGGACTACGAGTGGGCCTACTACATGCGCGGTCTGGCGCACGACGATCTGGAAGATCGCGTGACGGCGCTCGCCGACTTCGAAAAGGCGGTCGAGCTGGCCCCCGAAGACGCCGAGAATCATCTGCAGCGGGGGATCACGCTCAGCCGGCTGCAGGGGTACGGCGAAGCGGTGAAATCCTTGGACCGCGCGATCGAACTCGATCCCGGCAACGAGTGGGCGTACACCTGGCGCGCGATGGCCCACCAGCGGTCCGGCGATCACCAGGCCGCCCTCGCCGACATCGACGCCGCGGTCGCGGCGAACCCGGCGATGGCCTTCTTCCACAGCACCCGGGGCGACATCCTCAGAGACCTCGACCGGCACGAGGAAGCCCGCGCCGCGTTGGACGAGGGGATCCGGCTGGGACAGGACGGGGGATACGCGTTCTATCGGCGTGCCCGCCATCGCCTCCTCTTCGAGGATTTCGAAGGTGCGTTGTCCGATGTGGACAGCGCGCTGACCGCCGGGCAGGACGAGAGCGCCCGCACCTTGCGCGCGGAGATCCGCCGTCAGGCGGGCGAGTACCGCGAAGCGATCCAGGACCTGCGCGAATTGGTCGCCGCGGATCCCGAGGACGCCGACCACCGCGAGAACCTCGGGGAAGCTCTGCTGTTCGCGGGGGAGACGGACGAGGCGATGGAGATCCTGCGCCCGCTCGCGCCGGACTCCGTTTGGGCTCGTGACCTCCTGTCCCTCGCCTGGCTGAAGACCGGACGGACGGGCGAAGCGCACCGGGCCATCGCCGCCGGCCTCGACGAAGCGGTCGCGCGAAACGCGGACGGCGACTTCGATTGGGAGAACGAGGTGCAGCCGCTCTTCTATCTCCTCGTCCTCGGACGTCACGCCGAAGCGACACGTGAGCTCACGGCGCTGCTCGACAAGGTTCCGCCCCAGGACACGCGACTCATCCTGCTCCGTGACTTGAAAGACCTTCGAGAGCTGGTGCCCGAACTCGGCGGCGTGATCGAGGAGCTCGTCGCCCTCGTCCCGAGGCCGGTGCTCAACCGCCCAGGTGCTTGAGCGCCTCCTTCCTGGACAGAGTGGACAGTGCCGGATGCGCGGCGACGAAGGCGCGCACCCAGTCCGGCTCGGTCTTCGCGTACTCGCGCAGGGCCCAGCCGATTCCCTTGCGCAGGAAGAAGTCCTTGTCGTCGAGGTTGGCCTCCACCGCACGGGTGAGCAGATCGGTGTCCGTTCCGCCCTTGGCACCGATCTGGCAGATGACCGAGGTGCGGCGGCGCCACCTGTCCTCGTCGTAGGCCCAGGTCAGCATCAGGGTGGTCACGGTCTCCGGCTCCGCCCGCAGGATCGGCCCGACGCGGCGGATGGCGACCTCGTCCACGTAGTCCCACCAAGCGCCCGTCACGATCATCTCTTCGTACAGGCCGAGCAGATCGCTGTCCTGCCAGCGGGTGTAGGCACGGTGGCCGGAAAGGGCGATCGCCGCATAACGCTCTTCACGGAATTCCGCTTCGCGCCACAGGGTGAGCGCGGCCGTCGTGAAACTCACTCGATCGGGTAGTGGATGTTCGGCGTAAACCCGTTTCAGCAAGGCCGTCCGAGGCGGGGACGCCACACCGAGGAACGGCATCTCAGACTTCATGTACGCCCGCATCGACGGAGCTTTCCCCGGATCGGCCAGTTCGGCCAAACCGTTGCGAACCGCCGAAACCAGGCTTTTCACCTCGTCCACGCGTTCTCCTTTCCCCAGTCCGCGCCGCGAGCGTACGACAGGGGACCGACAAGACGGATATGCCCGGATCGAGGCGGGGATACCGACTAAAGAGGGATGGCGGTCAACGTGTCGGTCAGCGAGATTGAAGCCGGTTCTCGGTAGCTTCGGCCCGACCGGGTCGAACGCGGACGAAAAGGAACACAGTGAAGAAATTCGTTGCCGCCCTGGCGGTCGCGGGGATCGGCGTCGGCACCATGGCGCTCGCTCCCTCCGCCACGGCCGCCTCGGCGTCGGACTTCGATCCGAAGCCCATCTCCTGGGGAGCGTGTACGCGCCCGAGCCTGGTCAAGGCCGGCGCGGAATGCGGCTTCCTCGAGGTCCCGCTGGATTACGCGAAGCCCGGCGGGGAGAAGATCTCGATCGCCGTCTCGCGCGTGAAGCACAAGTCCGCCCAGTCGCAGGGCGTCATGGTGGTCAACCCGGGCGGACCGGGAGGGTCGGGCCTCGGCCTGTCGACCCTCGGCCGGGCCGTCCCCAAGAAGGCGGGTGAGGAGTACGACTGGATCGGCTTCGACCCGCGCGGCGTCGGGGAGAGCAAGCCGTCGCTGACCTGCGACGGGAACTACGCCTCCTACAACCGCCCGCAGTACGTGCCGACCACGCGCGCCCTCGAGACGGCGTGGCGCGAGAAGGCGAAGGGCTACGCGAAGGCGTGCGCCAAGAACGGCGCGATCCTCGATCACATCAAGACCATCGACGTCGCGAAGGACGTCGACAGCCTGCGCAAGGCGCTGGGCGAGAAGCAGATCAACTACTACGGCTTCTCCTACGGCACCTACCTCGGGCAGGTCTACAGCACACTGTTCCCGCAGAACGTGCGGCGGATGGTGTTCGACGGCACCGTCGACCCCCGCGACGTCTGGTACAAGGCGAACCTGAACCAGGACATCGCCTTCGACAAGAACATCAAGATCTACTTCGGCTGGCTCGCGAAGTACGACGACGTCTATCACCTCGGCAAGACCGCGTCCGAGGTCGAGAAGCTGTGGTACGCCGAGCAGAAGAAGCTGTACGACAAGCCCGCGGGCGGTGTCATCGGTGGTTCCGAATGGACGGACATCTTCCTGCAGGCCGGCTACTACGTCTTCGGCTGGGAGGACATCGCGAACGCCTTCTCGGGCTGGGTGCACAAGGGTGACTGGCAGACCTTGAAGGGCCTGTACGACGACTCCAACCCGCCGGGCCAGGACAACGGCTACGCGGTGTACGCGGCCGTGCAGTGCACCGACGTGGCGTGGCCGCAGAGCTGGCCCCGCTGGAAGTTCGACAACTGGGTCACGCATTTCCGGGCGCCGTTCGAAACTTGGGGCAACGCCTGGTTCAACGCGCCGTGCCTCGACTGGCCCGCGAAGCCCGGCAAGCCGGTGGAGATCGACGGGAGCAAGGTCCCGGGCATCCTCCTGGTCAACGAGGAGAACGACGCCGCGACGCCGTACCCCGGCAGCATCGAGGTCCGCAAGCGCTACCCGAACTCGAGCCTGATCAGCGCTCCGGGCGGCACGACGCACTCGGGTTCGCTGTCCGGTGTGTCCTGTGTGGACGACAAGATCGCGGACTACCTGCTGACCGGGAAGCTGCCCGTGCGCAAGCCGGGCAACGGTTCGGACGTGCAGTGCGCGCCGGTCCCGCAGCCGGTGCCCGCCGGTGCTTCCGCGGCACCCAAGTCCGAGGTGCCTTCTTCGGTGGCGGAAGTGAAGAAGGAAGCGCTGGCTCAGGCGCTGCCTTTCTGATCGTTTCTCGGAAAGTTCTGCCCCGGTCCGGTTTTCCGGACCGGGGCTTTCCTTTGGCCCGGGTGGTCCTGCCGGGCGTTGCGAAAGCCACATTCGCAACGTTGAAGGTTGCGAAAGTGGCTTTCGCAACATCCTTTGGCCCGGTCCCGCGGTATTGAGGGGTAACGGTCGCTCGACAGTCGCCCCACCTGAAGGCCCCCGCCCAGGGTCCGCCCCGCAATTCGCCACCTACTTGCGCCCGAAACGCGCCATGACCGGCACCCTTTCGGCCCCAAAGGCGATGAAAGTACCGGTCATCCACCGCCCCCGGCCGAAGTCCCCTCGCCGCGCCACGGAATTGTCGGGGCCGCCCGTTAACGTCCCCGGCATGACCATCGTCGAAGAGCACCGGACCGAGATCCGCGTGCAGGACACCGTTTATCGCATCGAGGTCGCCGCCCGTGAGGGTGGCGGCGCGGCCGGGGAAGACCGCTGGGTGACCGTAATGGTCGGCGGAGCCGGACCGCAGGAGGAGCCTGTCGCCGAAGGCAGGCTCGACATGGACGCCGAAGCCATACCGGCCTTGGCGACCGTCCTTTCCGACACGCTGCTGGCGTTCGCCGGGCGGGGCAACGGCCGGAACGGCCGCCGAAGATCGGCGGATCGCCCCGCGCATCAAGGCTCGCCGTGGTCCGACGAGCTCGACGCGGAACTGGAAAGCCGTTGGCTGGCCGGGGAAAGCGTCGAGGAGATCGCGCGACGGTTCGAACGGACACCGGGCGGGATCCGGGCCCGGCTGCCGAGGGTCGGTTGCGACCCGGAGCGCCGCGGCGCGTACCTCCCGAGTCCGCCGAGCCGGCGAGAGGTAGGTGAACTCGTCTGAATCCCGGCGGCCGCAAGGGTCAGCAGGCCCTCGCGGCCGCCGTCAGTCCACTGTGGACGCCGTGCCGCGATTCGCCCGCGCCGCCATTTCCCGGAGGTGGCCGACCAGTTCCGGTGGTTCGTGCACGGTGAATTCGCAGCCGAGCCCGAGGATCCGGAAAGCGAGCCAGTCCAGGGTGTCCGTGCCCGCGTGAAAAACGCAGGTCTCGTCGTCGATCGGTTCCAGCTCGCCGAAACTCTCGCCGATCGTGGAGGCGACCTGGCTGATCGGCGCGTGCAACGTCACGCGTGCGCTGTAGGTGGGAAGGAGGCTGTACATCCTGTCGGTGACGTAGGCCGCCACGTCTTCCGCGGGTGGTTGTCTCGGGGTCGCCCGGCCGCCGGTCGCCCGTGGTTCCGAGACGCGATCCGCGCGAAAGATCCGCCAGTCGTCCCGGTCGAGGTCGTAGCCGAGCAGGTACCAGCGGCGTCCGGCCGAGACGAGCCGGTGCGGTTCGACGTGCCGCCGGGATGCGGTCCCGTCGCCGGTGCGGTAGGTGAACCGGGTCCGCTCGGTGTTGGCGATCGCGCCGGCGAAGACGGTGAGGTGCTCCGGGTCCACCGCTGGGCCGGTGCCGGGCAGCGGCACGGTCGCGGCACCCAGCGCACCGACGCGATAACGGAGCCGCGAGGGCAGCACCTGCTCGAGTTTCGCGAGCGCCCGCACCGAAGACTCCTCGATACCCGAGATCGCCTGCCCGGCGGCGCCGCGGAGCCCGACCGCGATCGCGACGGCCTCTTCGTCGTCGAGCAGCAGCGGCGGCATCGCCGTGCCGGCGCCCAGCCGGTACCCGCCCTCGGAGCCTCGAGTCGCCTCGACGGGGTAACCGAGCTCACGCAGCCGGTCGATGTCGCGCCGGATGGTTCGCGGGCTGACCTCCAGTCGTTCCGCGAGCTCGCTGCCAGGCCACTCCCGCGGGGTTTGCAGGAGTGACAGCAGGGTGAGCAGCCGGGCGGGCGTGTCGGTCATGCGGTCAAGGATGCCCGTATGCGGGCCCGTATCGGGTGAGCCACACGACTTTGTTTGATTGAACTTGCATGGGAGTGCATAATCATGCGTATGACGGTGAAGATCGCGGTGGCCGGAGCCAGCGGGTACGCGGGCGGCGAACTCCTGCGCCTGCTGCTGACCCATCCCGAAATCCAGATCGGTGCGCTGACCGCGGCCAGCTCCGCGGGCACGCCGCTGATCCAGCACCAGCCGCACCTCGCGCCACTGGCGGACCGTGTCCTGCTGGAGACGACCCCCGAAACCCTGGCCGGGCACGACGTCGTCTTTCTCGCCCTGCCGCACGGCCACTCCGGCGCCATCGCCGCGCAGCTTGGCCCGGACGTCCTCGTGGTCGACCTCGGCGCGGACCACCGCCTGTCCGACGCGGCCGACTGGCAGCGCTGGTACGGCGGGGACCACGCCGGGCAGTGGCCGTACGGGCTGCCCGAGCTCCCCGGCGCCCGAGAGCGCTTGGCCGGGACCAAGCGCATCGCGGTCCCCGGCTGCTTCCCGACCGGTGGCTCGATCGCCCTCGCCCCGGCGCTCGCCGCGGGTCTGGTCGAGCCGGAGGTCAACGTCGTCGCCGTCACCGGGACCTCCGGCGCGGGCAAGAGCCTGAAGCCGAACCTGCTCGGTTCGGAGGTGATGGGTTCGGCCACCGCGTACGGCGTCGGCGGCGCCCACCGGCACACCCCCGAATTCGCGCAGAACCTCTCGGCGGTCTCGGGCGAGCGGGTCAAGGTCTCGTTCACCCCCGTGCTGGCCCCGATGCCGCGCGGGATCCTCACCACCGCCAGCGCGCCACTGAAGACCGATCTGGACGCCGACGGCGCCCGCGAGGTCTACGAAAAGGCGTACGCCACCGAGCCGTTCGTGCAGCTGCTGCCCACGGGCCAGTGGCCGTCTTCGGCATCGGTCGTCGGCTCGAACAACGTCCAGCTGCAGGTCACCGTCGACGCCGACACCCGGCGCCTGATCGTGGTCGCGGCCATCGACAACCTGACCAAGGGCACCGCGGGAGGTGCCGTCCAGTCGATGAACATCGCACTGGGCCTCCCGGAAACCACCGGACTACCGACCGTAGGAGTCGCTCCGTGACCGTCACCCAGCCGAAGGGATTCCGTGCCGCGGGCGTCGCCGCCGGGATCAAGGCCGAGGGCAAGCTCGACCTCGCGCTCGTCGTCAACGACGGGCCGCTGCAGGTCGCGGCCGGCGTGTTCACGCGCAACGTGATCAAGGCCGCGCCCGTCCTGTGGTCGCAAGAGGTGCTCAAACAGCAGCGGCTCAAGGCCGTCGTCCTCAACTCTGGCGGCGCGAACGCCGCCACCGGGCCCGGCGGTTTCCAGGACACCCACCAGACCGCCGAGAAGGTCGCCGGGCTGTTCGAAGCCGGGGCGATCGAGGTCGCGGTCTGCTCGACCGGCCTGATCGGTGAGCGGCTGCCGATGGACGCGCTGCTTTCCGGCGTGGACACCGCCTTCGGGCGACTCTCCACCGGCGCCGAAGCCGGCCTCGATGCCGCCACCGCGGTCATGACCACCGACAGCAAGCCGAAGCAGGCGGCCGCGGGACACGAAAGCGGTTGGAGCGTCGGCGGGTTCGCGAAGGGCGCGGGAATGCTCGCCCCGAATCTCGCGACGATGCTCTCCGTCCTCACCACCGACGCGGTCGTCACGCCCGAGGCCCTGGACAAGGCTTTGCGCGCCGCCACCGGCGTGACCTTCGACCGGCTCGACGTCGACGGCGGGACGTCCACCAACGACACGGTGCTCGTCCTCGCGTCCGGCGCCAGCGGCGTCGAACCGACCGAGGCCGAACTGACCGAACTGCTCACCACGGTCAGCCTCGACCTCGTGCTGCAACTACGCGCGGACTCCGAAGGCGCCACCAAGTACGTCGACGTCACGGTCGCCGGCGCGGCGAGCGAGGCCGACGCCATCGCCGTCGGCCGGACGATCGCCGAGGACAACCTGGTCAAGACCGCGCTGTTCGGTTCGGACCCGAACTGGGGCCGCATCGCCATGGCGCTCGGCCGGGTACCCGCGAAGATCGACCCGGAGAAGGTCGCCATCGCGATCAACGGTGTCACCCTGTTCGCCGACGGCACTCCCGCAGCGGACCGCTCCGAGGCGGATCTCTCGGGGCGTGACATCCAGATCGTCGTCGACCTCGGCCTCAGCGAAGGCGGGGCGACGATCTACACGACCGACCTCTCGCACGCGTACGTCGAAGAGAACAGCGCGTACTCGTCATGAGCCCTTCCGAATCCACCGTCCCCGCGGACGAGCGGCTCGCGACGGCCGCCGAGAAGGCCGCGATCCTGATCGAAGCCCTGCCATGGCTACAGCGCTTCCACGGCGCGACCGTCGTGATCAAGTACGGCGGCAACGCCATGATCGACGAGAGCCTCAAACAGGCCTTCGCCGAGGACATGGTCTTCCTGCGCATGGCCGGGCTGCGCCCCGTGGTGGTGCACGGCGGCGGCCCGCAGATCACCGCGATGCTCAACCGGCTCGGCGTCGAAGGCGAGTTCAAGGGCGGTCTGCGGGTCACCACACCCGAGACGATGGACATCGTCCGCATGGTGCTGACCGGCCAGGTCAGCCGCGAACTGGTCGGCCTGATCAACGCGCACGGCCCGTACGCGGTCGGGATCTCCGGCGAGGACGCGCGGCTGTTCACCGCCGAGCGCAAACAGGCCACTGTGGACGGTGTGCCGGTCGACATCGGGCTCGTCGGCGAGGTTTCCGAGGTCAACCCGGACGCGGTGCTCGACATCGTCAACGCGGGCCGGATCCCGGTGGTGTCCACCGTGGCCCCGGACGTCGACGGCGTCGTGCACAACATCAACGCCGACACCGCCGCCGGCGCGCTGGCGGCCGCGCTCGGCGCGGAAAAGCTCGTCGTGCTCACCGACGTCGAAGGCCTCTACGCCAACTGGCCGGACCGCGGTTCGCTGGTCGACCGGATCCGCGTGGACCGCCTCGAAACCCTACTTCCAGGCCTCGCCAGCGGCATGATCCCGAAGATGGAGGCCTGCGTGCGCGCCATCCGCGGCGGCGTCCGCCGCGCGCACGTGATCGACGGCCGCATCGCCCATTCGGTACTGCTGGAGGTCTTCACCTCCCGCGGCATCGGTACCATGGTCTTCCCCGAAACGGAGCTTCCGTGACCACCCTCCAGTCCAATGTAGACGGCCAGGAGCACTGGGCGTCGTCCCTCATGGACAACTACGGCACCCCGGCGCTGACCCTGGTCCGCGGCGAGGGTGCGAAGGTCTGGGACGCCGACGGCAAGCCGTATGTCGACCTGCTTGGCGGGATCGCGGTCAACGCGCTGGGGCACGCCCATCCCGCCGTGGTCGCCGCGGTCACCGAACAGGTCGCGAAACTCGGGCACACCTCGAACCTCTACGTGAACCCGGTCGCCGTCGAATTGGCCGAGACCCTCCTGGACGTCGCGGGCCTGTCCGGCAACGCGAAGGTCCTGTTCGTCAACTCCGGCGCGGAGGCCAACGAAGCCGCGCTGAAGATCAGCAGGCTCACCGGGCGGACCAAGATCGTCGCCTGTGAGGGGGCCTTCCACGGCCGCACCATGGGCGCCTTGTCGCTGACCGGTCAGCCGTCGAAGCGGGACGCGTTCGCGCCGCTGGTCCCGGGCGTCACCCACGTTCCCTATGGTGACGTCGACGCGCTTCGCGCCGCGGTGGACACCGAAACCGCGGCGGTGTTCCTCGAGCCGATCCTCGGGGAGGCGGGTGTCGTCCCGGCGCCGGACGGCTATCTCCAGGCCGCGCGGGAGATCACCAAGGCGACCGGGACCCTGCTGGTCCTCGACGAGGTGCAGACCGGTATCGGCCGCACCGGCGCGTGGTTCGCCTTCCAGCACACCGGCATCGTCCCGGACGTCATCACACTGGCGAAGGGGCTCGGTGGCGGTCTGCCGATCGGCGCGGTCATCGGCGTCGGCGAAGCGGGGGAGCTGATGAAGCCGGGCCAGCACGGCACCACCTTCGGCGGCAACCCGATCTGCTGCGCCGCCGGGCTCGCCGTGCTCAAGACCATCGCCAAGGAGAACCTGAACGACCACGTTTCCGCTCTGGGCAAGGACATCGCCTCCCGCGTCGAGGAGCTCGGCCATCCGCTGGTGGCCGGGGTCCGCGGTGCCGGGCTGCTGCTCGGCATCGCGTTGCGCGAACCGGTCTCGGCCACGGTCGCCAAGGCCGCGCAGGACGCGGGGTACCTGGTCAACCCGATCGCCCCGGACACCATCCGGCTGGCACCGCCGCTGATCCTGAGCGCCGACGAGGCCGCGGGATTCCTCGAAGCCCTTCCCGGGGCGCTCGATTCCACCACCACCTAGGACAGAGACCAAACGCATGCTCCGCAACTTCCTCCGTGACGACGATCTCAGCCCCGCCGAACAGGCCGAGATCCTGGACCTCGCCGACCAGCTGAAAGCAGAGCCGCTGAGCTCGCGCGCGCTGGAGGGCAAGTCCGTCGCGGCGATCTTCGAGAAGAACTCCACCCGGACAAGGTTCTCCTTCGAGGTGGGTATCGCCCAGCTCGGCGGGAACCCGGTCATCGTCGACGGACGCTCCATGCAGCTCGGCCGCGAAGAGACCATCGAGGACACTTCGCGGGTGCTTTCGCGGTACCTGGACGCGATCGTCTGGCGGACCTTCGCCCAGAAGCGCATCGACGCGATGGCGTCGGCGGCGAGCATCCCGGTGATCAACGCGCTCACCGACGAGTTCCACCCTTGCCAGGTGCTCACCGATCTGATGACCATCCGCGAGCGCAAGGGCAAGCTCGCCGGGCTCACCCTGGTCTACCTCGGCGACGGCGCGAACAACATGGCGCATTCGCTGCTGCTGGGCGGAACCACGGCCGGGATGCACGTCCGGGTCGTCTCGCCGGAGGGCTTTCAGCCCGATCAGCAGGTCATGCTCGACGCCAAGCACCGATCGAGTGAAACCGGCGGCAGCACCACGGTCTTCACCGATCCGTACGCCGCCGTCGAAGGCGCGGACGTCGTCGTCACCGACACCTGGACCTCGATGGGTCAGGAGAACGACGGCCTCGACCGCGTCGGCCCGTTCCGGGAGCTGCAGGTCAACGCCGCGTTGATGCGCCGCGCCGCGGACGAGGCAATCGTGCTGCACTGCCTGCCCGCGCACCGCGGCTGGGAGATCACCGACGAGGTCATCGACGGACCGGCGAGCGCGGTCTGGGACGAGGCCGAGAACCGGCTGCACGCGCAGAAGGCCTTGCTGGTGTGGCTCATGGACGAGAAGCGGCGACGATGACCGGCAGCAGGGTCACCCGGCAGGCCCGGATCACCGAACTCGTGTCCACGATGGCCATCCGCAGCCAGACGGAGCTCGCGAAGCTCCTGGCGGCGGAAGGGATCGACGTCACCCAGGCGACGCTGTCGCGGGACCTCGACGAACTGGGGGCGGTGAAGCTCCGGGGTGCGGATTCCGGCGCGCCGGTGTATGTCATTCCGGAGGACGGCAGCCCGGTACGCGGGGTGCAGGGCGGCACGTCCCGGCTCTCGCGGTTGCTCGCCGAACTGCTCGTTTCGGCGGACTCGTCCGGGAACCTGACGGTGCTGCGCACTCCGCCGGGCGCGGCGCAGTTCCTGGCCAGCGCCATCGACAGGGCGGCGCTGGAGGAGGTCGTCGGTTCCATCGCAGGCGACGACACGGTCGCGGTGATCGCGAGGGAACCGTTGTCCGGCAAAGACCTGGCCGAGCGCTTCATGGCGCTGGCCCGACGGTCGTCCACAGTGGACGGCGGTGAGGAGACCGAAGGTGACGCCTGACGGGTTCGCCTTCCCGGATGATCCGGAGAAGCTGGTCATCACCTTCGACGAAGGTGTGCCGGTGGCCATCGACGGGGAGACCGTGACGCTGCTGGAGGCCTTCCAGCAGCTGAACCGACGTGTCGGCGCCTTCGGGCTCAGAGGACGCGAAATCTACGAGGGGCCCGGCGCGCTCGCGCTGGTCACCGCGCACGAGGAACTGCAAAAGGTCAGTTCCGAGCGGGTGTCCGGCGAGGTCCGCCTGGTCCTGCACCGCGGGAACGCGGTCGTGAACTCGGCGCGCGACGAGCGCGCGCTGTACGACTTCGGCACAGGCGCTACCTTCGACCGATCAGTCGCCTGAAGTAATCAAAGAATTCGAGGAGTGTCGTGAGCGGGAATGAGCAGCCGGTGCAGCTGTGGGGCGGCCGGTTCGCCAGCGGGCCGGCGGAGGCGATGGCGGCGCTGAGCGCGTCGACCCATTTCGACTGGCGGCTGGCGCCGTACGACATCGCCGGGTCGCGGGCCCACGCGCGAGTGCTGCGAAAGGCGGGGCTGCTCACCGATGACGAGCTGACCGGCATGCTCGCCGCGCTGGACACCCTGGCGCAGGACGTCGAGTCGGGTGCGTTCACCCCGACCGTCGCCGACGAGGACGTCCACACCGCGCTCGAACGCGGCCTGCTGGAGCGGGCGGGCACCGAACTCGGCGGCAAGCTGCGGGCGGGACGTTCGCGCAACGACCAGGTCGCGACGCTGTTCCGGATGTGGCTGCGCGACGCCGCCCGCCGGGTGGTCGCGGGCACCCTCGGGGTGGTGGACGCGCTCGTTTCGCAGGCGAAACGGCACCCGGACGCGATCCTCCCCGGCCGCACGCACCTGCAGCACGCCCAGCCTGTCCTGCTGGCGCACCACCTGCTCGCGCACGGTCAGTCGCTGCTGCGCGACGTCACCCGGCTGCGTGATTGGGACGCTCGCACCGCCGAGTCGCCCTATGGCTCCGGCGCGCTCGCGGGTTCCTCGCTGGGCCTCGACCCCGAGGCCGTCGCCGCGGAACTGGGCTTCGGCACCAGCGTCGAGAACTCCATCGACGGCACCGCCTCGCGGGACTTCGTCGCCGAGTTCGCCTTCGACGTCGCGATGCTCGCGGTCAACCTGTCCAGGATCGCCGAAGAGGTGATCATCTGGAACACCGCCGAATTCGGCTACGTCACCCTCGACGACGCCTGGGCGACCGGCAGTTCGATCATGCCGCAGAAGAAGAACCCGGACGTCGCCGAGCTGACCCGCGGCAAGGCCGGGCGGCTCATCGGCAACCTGACCGGTCTGCTCGCGACGCTCAAGGCGCAGCCGCTCGCGTACAACCGTGACCTGCAGGAGGACAAGGAGCCGGTCTTCGACTCCGTCGAGCAGCTGGAACTGCTGTTCCCGGCGATCGCGGGCATGCTCGAGACGCTGACCTTCCACACCGACCGGCTCGCCGAACTGGCGCCCGCCGGCTTCACCCTCGCCACGGACATCGCCGAATGGCTGGTGCGCCAGGGTGTTCCGTTCCGTGTCGCGCACGAAGCGGCGGGGGAAAGCGTCCGTGTCGCCGAAGCCCGCGGTGTCGGCCTGGACGAACTGACCGACGAAGAGTTCGAGAAGATCAACCCGGCCCTGACGTCCGCCGTCCGCGAAGTGCTGACCGTCGAGGGCTCGGTGAGTTCGCGCAATGCTCGTGGCGGTACCGCTCCAGAGCGCGTGGCCGAGCAGCGGGACCGGCTGGTCGCGCGGGTCGCCGAACACCGCGCCTGGCTGAGCTGAGCTCTCGCGTGAAGGCCCCCTTCCCTCGGCTGAGCCGAGGGAAGGGGGCCTTCACGCGCTTCAGGGAAGCCTCGTCGCCAGCCCGGCGAGGACGCAGGCGAGGCCGCGCTCGAAGTCGTCGTCGTTGGTCTCGCCCGGTTTCTGGTTTCGCTGTGCGGCGTAGAGCTTCTTCAGCCGCGGGTGGTCCCGCACCGCTTGCTCGGCCGCGGGCCACAGACGATCTTTCCATTCCTGCTCGCTCTGCCCACTGCGCTTGAGCGTCGTGAGCCATGCGGCTTCGCTGGTGGCTCTCCCGACGACGAACGCCATGACCGTGTTCCACGCCAGATCGGCGTCGTCCAACGAGAATCCGGCGTCTTCGAACAGAGCGAGCGCCGCTTCCGACAGCTTCAGGACGTTCGGCCCCAGATACGCCACCCCAGCCTCGCCGAGCAGCGAGCCGATCCAAGGATGGCGGAGGAAAACCGAACGCAGATCGTGCGCGAACGTCGTCGCGGCCGTTCGCCACGGGCCCGGCTCCGGGAGCGCGACCTCGCCGTAGACCTCGTCGACGACCAGTTCGGACAGCTCGTCCTTGCCTGCCACATGCGTGTACATCGATGCGGCGGCCACGTCGAGCCGGGTTCCGAGCTTCCGCATGCTCAGCGCGTCGATGCCTTCGGCGTCGAGAAGCTCGATCGCCGCGGAAACGATCTGCTCCCGGCTCAGCGATGGCTGCTCGCGCTTGCGTTTCGGGGGCCGCATCCACACCGACATCGCATTCCCCTCATTTCTCCGTACAGTGTTCAGTATGCCTAACAGTGTACGGACAACTCTCGACCATGACCACTGGCAGTCCCGCCTCGACGACCTGCGGGCCGAACACCGCGTACCGGGAGCGACCCTCGCGGTGCTGAAGGATGGCGAGATCCACGAGTTCGCGAGCGGGATCCTGCATCGGGGGACCGGAGTGGAGGCGACCACCGGCTCGGTCTTCCAGCTCGGCTCGATCGCGAAGGTCTACACGGCTTCGCTGGTGATGGGGCTCGCCGAGGACGGGCGGCTCGATCTCGACGCGCCGGTCATCGAGGTGCTCCCGGAGTTCGCGACGGTGGATCCGGAGGCGACGAAGACGATCACCGCCCGGCAGCTGCTCAGTCACACCGGCGGGCTCACCTGCGACTTCCTCGAAGACACCGGACGCGGCGACGACTGTCTCGCCAAGTACGTCGAAGCGGCGAGGGGAGTGGCGCTCGACTGCCCGCCGGGGACGGCCGCGTCCTACAGCAGCGTCGGGTACAACGTGCTCGGCCGGATCGTCGAGGTACTCACCGGTCTGACCTGGGACGACGCCCTGCGGGCGCGGATCGTCACCCCGCTCGGGCTCACCGAGACCATGACCCTGCCCGAAGAGGCCCTGCGCTTTCGTGTCGCGATGGGACACCTCGGGAAGGACCCGGAGCCGACCGCCGCCTGGGATCTCCTGCCGCGCTCCGCCGGACCGTACGGCCGCGTTCTGGCCACGGCCGGCGACGTGGTGCGCTTCGCGCGGATGCTGCTGGACGGCACCGCCGCCGACGGCGCTCGCGTGCTCGCGGAGGAGACGGTGACCGCGATGCGGCGGCGCGAGGTCGAGGTACCCGACAAATGGACGCTCGGCTCCGACGGCTGGGGCCTCGGCCTGTCGACCTACGACTGGAACGGTGTCGCGGGCTTCGGGCACAACGGGTCGTCGATCGGGCAGCGCTCGTACCTGCGGGTGGTCCCGGAGGCGGGGTTCGCCTTCGCTTTGCTCACGAATCACGGCACGACCGATCGGCTGTACACAGGACTGTCACGGGAACTGCTCGGTGAACTCGCCGGGGTCCGGGTGCCGGCCGATTTCGTTCCGCCGCCGTCGCCGCCTTCGGTGGACGTCGCGCCTTTCGCAGGTATCTATCGCCGTGAAGGCGTCATCATCACCGTCACCGAAAAGGACGGGAAGCTGCACTTCGTCTACGAATTCGCTGACGGCCTCGAAGGCATCGCCCCGCCGATCGAGGCGGAGCTGGTGCCGGTGGCGGAGAACGTCTTCGCCGGGATGAACTCGATGTTCGGTGACGACTGGATGCCGGTGCTGTTCACGAAACTGCCCGACGGCACCGCCTGCTGCTACACCAGCATGCGAGTGGCGCCGAAGATCGCGTAGCTACTTCTTCGCGGTCTTCCGGAGCTTCGCGCGCACCGCACGGGTCGCGACCGGGCCGAGTCCTTCGAGGACGTCGACCAGGACAGCCAGCTGTCCCAGCGCCGCCAATGCCTGCTCGGCACCTTCCGGATTGACCATGTCGAACAAGGTCAGGCCGAGGAAACCGGCGGAGACCGCGTGGGCGAGCCCCTCGGTCTCCGCCAGTTCGAGCACCGGTGAACCGGTCAGCACGCGGTCGAGCGCGCCTTGGACTTCGCGAACCCATTTGTCGAGTGCCTGCCGGGTCGCTTCGGCCAGCCGTCCACCTGCCTGGGCGCCGGCGAGCGTCTGGGCGAGGACCGCCATGTTCCCCTCGGCCCGTTCCTCCGCGTGGATGGTCCGGCCCAGTTCCAGAAGTTCGCCCAGCGTGCGTACTTCGGCGAACCGATCACGGTAATGGGAGACGCGGCTTTCGGTCGCCGTCACGCAGGCCTGCGCGAGCAACTCCTCGACACTGCCGAAGTGGTAGAAGATCAGGGCTTGATTGGTGCCGGCCGTCGCGGCGACGGTCCTCGCCGAAACCGCGGTGATGCCGCTGGTGCGGATCGTCTCCAGCGCGCCGTCGATCAACCGCTGTTTCGTGCTGGGCCCGTTCATCAGTCCAGGACTTTCTCACGCAACGGCTTCACCGCCCCGCTCACCCCCGCCCGCAGGTCGACGAACCGCGCCTCGAACGCGCCCCGGTAACCGAACAGCGGGCCGAACCGCCGGTTCGTCACCTGGATCTCGATCCGGAACAGGCCGTTCTCCTCGTCGAACCACTCGTCGACCTCGGCCGCTCCGACGACGGATCGCGGCACCACGCATCGAAGCGGGCCTTCGCAGAGCCGGAACTCCTCCGAACGGAGGTGGAAGCCGCCGTCCGGCCGCACCGTCAGCTCGAGATCGACGGCGATGTGCTGATGTGTTCCCAAGTAGTCGACGATCGTCCCGCGGTCGGCGCTGTAGATCATCTGCGCGTCGAACCGCCGCCGTCTCCCGGGGAGTTCGAAGGTACGGACGAACGAGACCGTCTCCCTGCCGAGGGAATCGACGTACGGGTAGTTCTCGATGGTGAAGGGGACGTTGCGGCCCCGTTCGGGGAACAGGATGTGCCTCGACGCGCCCAGCCGCAGGAACGGTGTGGTGAACGCGGCTCCGCGCCAGATCTCGTCCATCACGCCGACGCCGATCATCCCGACGCCGTTTTCCGTGCTCAGCGACAGTCGTTCACGCATGCGCGGATGCAGTGAAGCGAACTGCTCGCCCAGTGCCTCTCGGAAGATCATGCCTGCTCCAGGGTTTCGAGAACGCGAGGTGTGACGCCGTCCTTACCCGGCCGCGGGCTCCTTCGGCAGCGGCTCGCCGCGGGCGAGAGCAAGGGGAGTGCCTCCGGTGGTGCACCGGTTTCGAGCCACAGCCTGAGCCTGTCGAACGACCATGCCGTCATCCACCCGAAAAGCGGTCGGAACAGCAGATCGGCGAACCTGCCGAAGACACCCCACCGGGTGGTGTAGTCGAAGCCGGTGACGAAGCGGACGCCGTCGTCGGTCGGGGTGTAGCGCCAGTACCCCGAACCGGACCTGATGAGGGACAGCGGATCCGCGGAGGTGAACCGCAACGCCGACGTCCTCCCGCCGTCGGGCCGTTCGCTCTCCCCGGCGTGAATCCCGGTTCCGTTGATGACGAACCCCAGGAATCTCGTCGCGTAGTGGAACCGTCCCGGTGAATCCGCGACCGGCTCGATCCGCGCGAAGCGAAGATCCCACCGTTCGTGCAGATCCGGCTCCTGCGTATACCGCCACAGCGTTTCGAGGTCCGTGCGGATCACCGTTTCGACGTACAGCGCTCTTCGGCTCATCGAGCTTCCTCCCCAGTTTTGAGCGATCGCTCAACAACACTGTAGACCAGTATTGAGCGATCGCTCAATACCGAACCTGTCGGAGCCCGCGGTTAAGGTCGAGGCGTGCGGAACGTGGCGACCGGGAGACAGTTCACCCGGCGGGAGCTGGCGCTGGATCCGGTGGAGCTGTCCACGCTCCTGCTCGGGGCGGTGATCGAGTCGACCGGTCCCGACGGCACGGTCGCCGTCCGCCTGGTCGAGGTCGAGGCCTATCGCGGCCTCGACGATCCCGCGTCGCACTGCTATCGCGGCAAGACCCCGCGCAACGAGGTCATGTGGGGGCCGGCGGGGCATCTGTACGTCTACTTCGTCTACGGGATGCACTTCTGTGCCAATGTCGTCGGCACCGAAGACGGGCAGCCGGGCGCCGTGCTGCTGCGGGCCGGGGAAGTGGTGTCCGGTGCGGACATCGCCCGTGCGCGCAGGCCGTCCGCTCGGGGCAACGGCGAACTCGCCAAAGGCCCGGCCATCCTCACCTCGGTGCTCGGCATCGCCCGGCCGGAGAACGGCGTCGATCTGACCGACCCCGCGTCACCCGTCCGGCTGTTCACCGGTGACCGCGTCCCCGAAGCGGACATCCGCACCGGGCCGCGCGTCGGCGTCGCGATGGCGATGGACACGCCATGGCGGTTCTGGATCGACGGCTCCCCTGCGGTCTCCACCTATCGCCGGGGTGGCAAGCGACGGGCGGCGGCCCCCGGCCGATAGTCGGTTGACCTGGTGCGGGAGGATCTACAGGCGTGAGCGAGCACATCCTTGACGAGCTGACCTGGCGCGGCCTGATCGCGCAATCCACCGACACCGACGCACTGCGGCGAGACCTCGACCAAGGACCCCTCACGCTCTATTGCGGATTCGACCCGACCGCGCCGAGCCTGCACGCCGGCAACCTGGTCCCGCTGCTGATGCTCTCGCGCTTCCAGCGTGCCGGGCACCGGCCGATCGTGCTGGCGGGCGTCGCCACCGGGATGATCGGCGACCCACGCGACACCGGTGAGCGCGCCATGAACACGGTGGACACCGTGTCCGAGTGGGCCGACCGGATCCGCGGCCAGCTGGAACGGTTCGTCGACTTCGACGACTCGCCGACCGGCGCGGTCATCGAGAACAACATGAACTGGACCGCGAAGCAGAGCGTGGTCGAGTTCCTGCGCGACGTCGGCAAGCACTTCCCGGTCAACATGATGCTGAACCGGGAGACGGTGAAGCGCCGCCTCGAAGCCGACGGCATCTCCTACACCGAGTTCAGCTACCTGCTGCTGCAATCGCAGGACTACCTGCACCTGTACCGCGAGTACGGCTGCAAGCTGCAGATCGGCGGCTCCGACCAGTGGGGCAACCTCGTCGGCGGTGTCGACCTGATCCGCCGGACCGACGGCGGGCACACCCACGCGCTGACCGCGCCGCTGGTCACCGACTCCGAGGGACGCAAGTTCGGGAAGTCCACCGGCGGTGGCAGCGTCTGGCTCGACCCGGAGATGACCTCGCCGTACGCGTGGTTCCAGTACTTCCTGAACGTCGCCGACGCCGACGTCATCCGCTACCTGAAGATGTTCTCCTTCCTGGGGCAGGAGGAGATCGCGGTGCTGGCGGAGGACACCGAACAGCGCCCCCACCTGCGGTCCGCGCAGCGGAAGCTGGCGGAGGACTTCACGACCCTGGTGCATGGCGAAGCGGCGACCCGGCAGGTCATCGCCGCGAGCCAGGCACTGTTCGGCAGGGGAGAGCTGCGCGAGCTCGACTCGCCGACCCTCGACGCCGCCATGGCCGAGGTGCCCAACGGCAAGATCGACCCGAATGGCGAGTCGACGATCGTCGACCTGCTGATCGCCGCCGGGCTCGTCGACAGCAAGGGCGCCGCGCGTCGCACAGTCAAGGAAGGCGGCGCGTACGTCAACAACACGAAGATCGCCGACGAGGAGTGGAAGCCGTCCGCGGCCGACGCTCTGCACGGCCGCTGGCTCGTGGTCCGCAAGGGCAAGCGCAACGTCGCCGGCGTCCGCGTCGAGGGCTGATCGCGGCCCCGGCCCGGAACAGGGGCCTTGACCTGCGGAAACGCAGTTAAGGTACCCCCCTGTTTCGGGCCCCTGCGGGCCATGTAAAGTTCTCCAAGTCGCCAGGGAAACCGGGTGGCCGCGGGACACGAACCAAGCTCTCACTTCAGGGTGATTGAGTGGGTGTCTCACCAACAACTGCTAGGAATGACTGCTTCGGATAAGGCCGGGTTTTGCCTGGTGCGATCTGGGGTGTGTTGCTTGAGAACTCAACAGTGTGCTAGTGAACTAAGCCAGTAGAGCTTATGTATTTGAACCTCGTTTGAGGTTCCTTTGAGAGCAAGAAAATTTGCCTCGATTGAATTCGAAGACATTGTTGGAGAGTTTGATCCTGGCTCAGGACGAACGCTGGCGGCGTGCTTAACACATGCAAGTCGAACGATGAAGCCTTCGGGTGGATTAGTGGCGAACGGGTGAGTAACACGTGGGCAATCTG
>NZ_QHHW01000063.1:0-97096 GCF_003947325.1 Amycolatopsis sp. WAC 01375 | reverse complement strand
GGTCTCAAAGGGGCCCTTCACGACACACCGGCCCGCCTCAGCCCGGGCCGAGGCTCGCCAGAACGACACTTACCACTCACGACCCACCCGACCCGCCGCGCCAGGTTGCCTTACTTCTCAATAGCTCCTCAGTGCAGGTAGCGCTCGAGGAAGGCACGCTCGGAAACGGTGAAGCGCCGCGGCTTGGCGGTGTCCTGGTCGACTGCCGCGATCGTCGAACGGGCCTCGATGTGCACCCCTTCGTCCGAGCGGATCTCCGCGGCCAGTTCGCAACTGGCCCAGCTGACCTTGGTCACCCACGACTCGATCCGCACCGAACGCCGCCCGAATTCGAGCGGCCTGCGGTAGTCGACCTCGTGCCGGACGACCACCATCCCCACCGATGGCAACCCGCCGCGGTCTTCCTGCAGGGCACCGGCGTAATCGAGGTAGAGGGCGATCCTCGCGTCTTCCAGGTACTCGACGAAACGGGCGTTGTTGACGTGGCCGTGTGCGTCGATGTCCGCGAAGCGGATCTGGCGGTCATAGGTGTGCCGCCTGGAAGTCTCCCGCACCTCGATCGGACGGCCGGCGGCCGCGAGCTGGGTGACGGCCTCGGTCATCAGGTACCCCCGGATGGTCGTGACGGTCCGGCGACTTGGTTCACCGGATCCGCTCTGTGGTGAGAAGGTGTCGCCGCACGCGCCGAGAAGGGAGGATCCGGCACCTGCGCACCCGGATCCTCCCTCTCGGATCGCTCACCTCACGCGGAACCTGACGCCGGTCCGGCGTTGGCGTCGAAGGAGCTGCCGGCGTAGTTCGGATGGATGACCGAGGCGGCATACGTGACGGGTGCGGCCAGCATGGCCGTGACGCCGACGACGAGCCCGGCCTTGACCAGGGCCGCGGGGGCGTTTTCGCGCACCCGCGCCAGAATCAGCAGGGCGAGAGCGACCGTGCCGAGCACGAGCGTTCCCCATTTCGCCCACGGCAGGAAGTTCGGATAGTGGGACCACAGCCAGGCACCCCAGGCCAGTTCGGCCGCGATCGCGATCGGCAGTAGCCAGGCCTGCTTTCCGCCACGCTGGTATGCCCGCCAGAACATCACGATGCCAATGGCGGAAAGGGCGGCGATCGCCGGCGCGAGTGAGGCCACGTACGCGGTGTGCGCGACGGCGCTCGCACTGAAGACCAAACCGAAGGTCGCCAGCCACACGCCCCACATCACCAGCCCGCCGCGCACCGGGTCGGTGCGTTCGGCCCGGCGCCACCACCGGAGCCCGCAGATCAGTGACAGCACGGTGAGCGGGAACAGCCAGGCGATCGCGACGCCGAGGTGACCGTCGAACAGCTTGGTCCAGCCCATCGGATCCGGCCTGCTCTCCACCTTGGACAGGTCCCCGCCCGGGGGCCCGCCCAGTTGCCCCGCACCGATCGGCGGCAGGCCGTGCGCCTTCGGGCCGACCTTCGGGCGACCGCTCGACCCGGGGCCCTCCTTGGCCTTCGGCCCGACCTTCGGCCCGTTCCTGCCGTTGGCGTCCGCGGCGCCCGGCAGGTCGATGCCCACGCGCCCGAGGCCGTTGTATCCGAACACCATGGCGACGGCGCTGTTGTTCGTGCTGCCACTGACGTACGGCCGGGAACCGGCCGGGGTGAAGGTGTAAAGCGCGACCCACGAGAGCGACACCGCCAGCATCACCACTCCGGCGATCCCCAGATGCTTCAGCCGGAGGCGCCGTCCGATCGGCGCGGTCAGCAGGTAGCCGATCGCCAGCGCGGGCAGGATCATCCACGCCTGCATCATCTTCGCCTGGAAGCCCAGCCCGATCCAGACTCCTGCCCAGACCAGGGATCGAAGCCGCGCCTCGAGGACGGCCCGCTGATACGCGTCCACCGCGAGGACCAGGCACATGGTCAGCAGGCCGTCCTGCATGCTGTGCCCGAACATCGACGCGACGACCGGGGTGAACGCGAAGATACCCGCCGCGAGCAGGCCGGGGACCGCACCTGCCCACCGCCGCACGACCCGGTACATCACCAGCACCGAGATCACGCCCTCGATCACCTGCGGCAGCGCCAGCGACCAGGCGTGATAGCCGAAGATCTTGGCCGAGATGGCCTGCGGTACGAAAGACCCCGCCAGCTTGTCGAGGGTGTACGTGGCCTCCGCGTCGACGGCGCCGAAGAAGAACGCCTTCCAGCTCCCCGACATGCTCTTGACGGCGTCCGCGTACAGCGGCGCGTAGTCGACGAACGGCAGGCTCGCGGCATAGAGCACCATCGCCACGAAAGCCATGCCCAGCAACACCGGCCGGGCCCAACGCGGCTGATCGGACGGCGACCGCCAGACCGCCCAACGGTTCGCTCCGCCACCGGGTCCGGGGTCCGGGGACCGCGACGGCAGATAGGTCAGTGTTGCGGACATTCCGATACCTCCGGCGTGATACGGCATCGCAGGGTGGCGGATCAGGGACTTCGGTCTCACCCGATGGCGGGAGAGGCGGTGGATTAGCCGACGGTCACGACCGGCCAGGTCGTTTCGCCGTATCCGCCAGGGGGCGAAGTCTTCCGAGCATGCGTTTCGAGTCGCTCGAACAGATTCTTGTCCCGCCCGTTGAGCATCGACAGCTGGGACGGGTAGTACTCCACGGACTCGAACTTCCGTACCCGTGCCTCCGGTTCGACCGCGGTGAAATCGGGCGAACCGAGCTGGAAGCCCTGCGGCAATTCGACCGCGCCTGGCCGGAACACCGCGTAGGGGAGGTCTTCCCAAAGCCGGACGGGAACGTTCATCTCGTGCGCGGCGAGCAATGCGGCGTCTCGCGCGGTCTCGTGATCGGGATGGCCACCGATGGCCGCGCACGTGACGAGCAGCGTGGGATCGACTTCCTCGATGAGCGACTTGATGTCGTCCTTGATCTCGGCGACGAGATCGTGATCCCGCTCCGGCGCCTTCTCGTTGATCGCCAGCTTTTGCCCGCCTTCCACGTGATCCGCCAGCCAGCCGCCATCGGGCAGCTTGCGATAGATCGTGTCGAGGAACCGGCCGTGCCGGTAGCCCACCTTCAGATGGCCGAGCGCGGCGATGTCCTCCTCTCGGCGATAGAGCGGCGCGTCGTCATCCGGTGAAAGACCCCAGATCGCGTGCATCCGTTCCGCCGCGGGAGAATAGGGAGGGGCCGCGGTACCGGCGAACACCGTGTAGACGGTCACCTTCGCGCCGTCTTGCGCCGCTTGGGTGAGGCAGGCTCCGAAAGACAGGACCGCGTCGTCCAAATGAGGGGAAATCGCCAGTAACCGGGTCGCGCCGGCGTCGTGGAACATGGGGTTCGGTTTGGCGACGGACTCGCCACCCGGCAACGGGGAACCCTGGACGGAAGACACCACGTCTTCACCTCTCTCGACCGTGAAACGGCCGTATAGGACGCTTTTACGGAAGCGGAAGATGACCGGCGTACTCGTACCAGTGCCGCCCGGCCCTCAAATGGGCGACCACCGCCCTTTCCAGGGAGGTGCGCTGGGGAAGTTCGTCCAGCGGCTCGCCGTTGTAGTGGAACACGAACTCCAGGATCGCGTCGTCCCCAGGCTCGGGGTCGCCCTCGATACGCGTCCACGCCCGCCTGAACCGGATGATGTGGGACTCCTCGGAGAGGTATTCCTCCAGCTGCGGATCGAGCAACCACGATGTGCCGGTCAGCACGTCCGCGCCGTGCTCGGGGAAATGCCGGTCGAAGAACGGGCGGGCAAGGCACAGCGAGTCGTAGAAGATGGTGCCTTTCAGCGGTCCGCCCGCTTCGGGGATGTGCAGACCGAGCTCGGGAGTGCCGTCACGGCCGACGGCGAGGCTGAACTGGAGACGGCCGAGCTGGTAGACGATGCCGCTCAGGAAGTAGGCGGTCCACCATTGCGTGTCCATGCCGCCCTCGCCGTGCTTGCGGCGATAAGTGGCGACCGAATCCCCCAGTTGCGCCAAGGACTCCCAGGTGACTTTCTCGGGGATTCCCCGGCTCTCGTGGAAGCCGCGCACCGACGGAACGGTCGCGAGGAAGACATATACATGGAAGTAACGCCCGGCGGCGCCTGTCCCGGACGGCAGGTTCGGCGCACCCCGCCGCTTCACCCGGCAGTCGCCCATGTTCCGGATGATCGCGTGGTGGGTGCGTTCGAGCAGCCACCACAGGGCCGGGTCACGATCGGGCTCTGGAGCGGCCGCCACGATCTCCTCGACGTCGAGCTCCGGCACCCCCAACCGCCGCAAGAGCTCTCGTGCCTCGTCGCCCCGCGGGAGTCGTACCGGCTCGGGAGGCGAGCCGAGCTTCTCGAGGTCCGAGAGCCAGGCCACACTCCTCTCGTCCTCCATCTTCAGCGCACTGCGTACGGTTTCGGCATCCATCGGCGACCGCCCTCGGTTTTGACGACTCGGTGTCAAGCGGAAACAGCCGGCTTGTTCCGGCTGACCGCCTCGAACAACAGGTTCGCGGCCACACCGGCCCCGTCGGTACGGACGGTGCCTGCCACGGCCGAAGCCCGCGCCCGGGTCTCCGGGCTCAGGGCCGTCGCGAGCGCGGCCGACAAGGAATCGAAGGTCGGGGCCGGACCGTCGTGTGCCACCCCGACGCCCAGCTCGGCCACCCGGCCCGCGTAATACGGCTGATCGGTCATCTGGGGCACCACGACCTGCGGGACGCCCGCCCGGGTGGCCGCGGTCGTCGTGCCCGCGCTGCCCGCGTGGACGACGGCGGCCACCCGGCCGAACAGCACCTGATGGTTCACCTCGCCCACCGCCAGGCAATCCTCCTGGTCATCGGGAAGAGCCAGGTCCGCCCACCCTCGGGACAAGACCACCCGATGCCCCTGCGCACGAACCACCTCGACCGCCAGCCTGGCGGCGTCGGCGGGCGCCGGCCCACTGCCGAAACCCACGTAGACAGGCGGCGGCCCGGCGCGCAGAAACGCCTCCAGCTCCGCCGACAGCGGCCTCGTATCGGGCAAGATCCACGCACCGGTCTGGACGGCCGCGAGATCCGTCGGCCGCAACGGAGCCAGCACCGCGTCCGCGGCGAGCCACGGGTGATCGGTGAACCCGTAATCGAAGATCTTCTCCACCGGCGCCAGCCCGATCGAAGCCCGGCGGCTGTTGAGCGCGTCGCCGAACCGCCGGTAGGCGCTCTGGTCGTTCCTCTCCCAGAGCACGCGGTTGTCGGTCACGTCCTGTGCGGGCGGTTCACCGAGCGGTGGCGGCGGCGGGTAATACGGCGACGGCAGGTAGATCGGGCAGTAAAACGCGTAGAAATAAGGGATCCCCAGTTTCTCGGCCACCGACCGCACCCCGACCGCGGCGGCAAGCACGCCGGACGCGACCACCGCGTCGCACCCCTCGGCGGCCGCCGGAATCTTGTCGAACTGCAGGGCGATCGCCTCGGCCGAGAGCCGGGGCCCGTCCGCGGGTGTCGGCCGCTTCTTCCCGTGCAGCATCGCTCGCGCCGACTGACCGACCGGTACCAGCGGCACGTCGACCTCGGCCAGCCGCTCCGCGGAGTCCGGCGGCGCGCACATCCGCACCTCGGCGCCGAGTGCGCGCAACCGCACCGCCAGCGCCACCAGCGGCTCGACATCTCCGCGGCTTCCGGACGTCGACAACAACACGCGCATGAGGTATTCCCCGATTCGTAGGTTCTGGTTCGCGGACCTGCTCGGTGCGGGTTACGCGGAAACGGTCGGCTTGTTCCGGCTGACCGCCTCGAACAACAGGTCCGCGGCCACCGACGTCCCGTCGACGCGGATCGTGCCTGCCACCGCCGAAGCCCGCGCCCGCGTCTCCTGGCTCAAGGCCGTCGCGAGCGCGGCCGACAAGGAATCGAAGGTCGGGGCCGGACCGTCGTGTGCCACCCCGACGCCCAGGTCGGCCACCCGGCCCGCGAAGTACGGCTGATCGGCCTTCTGGGGCACCACGACCTGCGGGACACCGGCCCGGGTCGCCACGGTCGTCGTACCCGCGCCGCCATGGTGCACGACGGCGGCCACGCGGCCGAACAGCGCCTGATGGTTCACCTCGCCCACCGCCAGGCAATCCTCCCGATCGTCGGGAAGAGCCAGTCCGGCCCAGCCCCTGGCGAGCACCACCCGGTACCCCTGCGCCCGGACCGCCTCGACGGCCACCGTGGCCACATCGGTGGGCGCGGGCCCGCTACCGAAGCTCACGTAGACCGGGGGCGGGCCGGCGTTCAGGAACGCTTCCAGCTCCACCGGCAACGGCCGCTCGTCGGGCGAGATCCACGCGCCGGTCTGCACGGTGGCGACATCGGGCGGCGCCGGAGCCAGCACCGCGTCCGCGGCGAGCCACGGTTCCTCGGTGAACCCGTAATCGAAGATCTTCTCCACCGGCGCCAACCCGACCGACGCCCGACGGCTGTTGAGCGGACCGCCGAACAGGTCGTAGGCGCCCTGATTACGCAGGTCCCGGTCCGTCGTCGGCAGATAGTTGGGGCAGTAGAAGGTGTAGAAGTAGGGAATACCCAGCTTTTCGGCCACCGACCGCACACCGACCGCGGCGGACACCAAACCGGTCGAGACCACCGCGTCACACCCCTCGGCGACCGCCGGGATCCGGTCGAACTGCTCGGCGATCGTCGCGTCCGCGAGCTCGGGCGCACCGGGCGCCGGCCCTCCCCCGCGGGCTCCCGCTCGCACCGGCGGGCCGATCCGGGTCAGCGGTATGCCGACCTCGGCCATCCGCTCCACGTAGTCCGGCGGCGCGCACATGCGCACCTCGGCACCGCGCTCCCGCAACCGCAGCGCCAGTGCCACCAACGGTTCGACATCTCCGCGTGTTCCATTACCGGAGAACAACACACGCATTTCTCATCCTCTGTTCCGTGGGTCCTTTGTCACGCCGGGCGATAGGGCAGCCAGCTCATTCCGTCGGGCGAGGTCACCAAGCCGCCGGGGAACAGCGGCAGCTCGGGTTCGGCGTCTTCACCGAGCACCGCCCTCATCTGTTCCTGGCCCGCCTCCTGCATCACCTGCTTGACCACCTGCGACTTGTACAGCGGCACCATGCTGTCTTCGTCGCCACCGGCCATCTGGTCCACGGCCGCGGAGAACTCGGCGCTGCGCTCCACGATCCTGTCCGTCGGCGTCAACGCCGCCTCACCGGACGACACCCCACCGACCAGGTCCACGAACGACTCGATCTCGGTGTGCTGGTTGTTCGTGACCTTCTTCGCCTGCCAGAAGTACGAATCCTCGTTCACGTTCATCTGGTAGAACGAGGTGAGGAACTCGTAGAACACTCCGTACTCGCGCCGATAGCGTGCTTCGAACTCGGTCAAGGCGGTCTTCTCGTCGGTGTCCCCGCCGAGAACACTGTTGATCGAGCGGGCCGCGAGCAGCCCGCTGTAAGTCGCCAGATGCACTCCGGAGGAGAACACGGGATCCACGAAGCACGCGGCATCACCGACGAGTATCATTCCAGGCCGCCAGAAAGACGTCTGATGGTACGAGTAATCCTTGCGAACCCGCAGCTCGCCATATTTACCGGAAGTCACCCTGCGCGCGTCCGAAAGGTACTCCGAAATCAAGGGGCATTCGGCGATCAAGGTCTTGAGCGCCTTCTCCTGGTCGCCCTGGATCTTCTCCGCGTCCTCCCGGCGCACCACCGCGCCGACACTGGTCAGCGTGTCGCTCAGCGGAATGTACCAGAACCAGCCGCTGTCGAACGCGACACTCAGGATGTTCCCCGAATACGGGGCGGGCAGTCGTTTACCGCCCTCGAAATAGCCGAACAGCGCCAGACTGCGGAAGAACTCCGAATAGTTACGCGTGCCGCCGACTTGGGAGTACAAGCGGCTCTTGTTGCCGGAGGCGTCGATCACGAAAGTCGCCGACACTTCACGCTGTTCACCATCGGGATCGGTATAGCGCAGGCCGGTGACCCGCTCACCCTCTTCCAGCACACCGGTGACCGTGCACTCCTCCCGTACCACCACACCCTTGCGCCGCGCGTTGTTCAGCAGGATCTCGTCGAATCGAGCCCGCTCGACCTGATAGGCGAACGACGTCGGCCCGGTGATCCGCGGGGAAACCGAGAAGGAGAAAGTCCACGGCTCCGGACGAGCGCCCCAACGGAAAGTACCGCCCCGCTTCACCGGGAAGCCCGCGGCCGCCAGTTCGTCCGTCACGCCGAGCATCCGGCAGATCCCGTGCACGGTGGACGGCAGCAACGACTCACCGATCTGGTACCGCGGAAAGACTTCCTTCTCCAACAGCAACACCCGATGCCCCTGCATGGCCACCAGCGAAGCCACCGTCGAACCACCCGGCCCGCCTCCGGCCACCACCACATCGAACTCTTCGACCGACATCTCCCACCATTCCTCTGTCAAATAGCACTTCGCCGGGTGACTACCAGGTGACCGGCAACCGGTCCGGACAATCGATGAACGCGTTTCGCAGCTTCACTTCCTCGACCGGTACCGCCAGCGCGAGCCCGGGAAAACGGCGCCACAGCGTCCGATAGGCCATGCGCAGCACCGTCCTCGCCACCGCGGCGCCCACGCAGTAGTGGATGCCGTGCCCGAACGCGACATCCGAGACGGAAGCACGCTTCGCGTCGAGCACGTTGGGATTCGGCGTCAGCGCTTCATCCCGGTTGGCCATCAAGATCGAGCACAGAACATAGTCCCCGGCCTTGATCAGCTTGCCGTCGACGACGACGTCACGGATGGCCATTCGCGGGTTCGGCTGCTGCACGGGCGAGAGGTAACGCAGGAGTTCGGCGACCACGCGATCCACGTTCTCGGGACCTTCGAAGACCAGGTCTTTCTGTTCGGGTTCGTCCAGCAGTGCGAGCACCCCGAAGCCGATCATCCCCGCGACGGTCTCGACACCACCGAGGAGCAGCGCCGTGCACAGGCCTTTCAGCTCCTCGTCCGTGACGTTCTCGCCGTGCTCTCGGACGAGCATGCCGATGAACCCCTCGTCGGGGTCCTTCCGCTGCCGGGTGATGAGGCTGTCCAGATACCGGTTGAACGCCGCGCTGTCGGCCGCCCGCGCCTTGAATCCGCGGCTGATATCGACATTCCGCCTGATTCGCCGGATGAATTCGGCCCGGTCATCACGCGGAATGCCGAGCAGTTCGCACAGCACGCCGCCGCCGACCGGGTCGGCGAACAATCCCTGGAGGTCCGCGTGCGGTCCCTCGGCCTCCATCTCGTCGAGATGATCGTCGATGAGTTCCTGGATCGCGGGTTCCAGCCTCCGGATCCGCCGGACGGTGAACTCGGGTGTCAGCATCCGCCGCAGCCGCGTGTGTTCCGGCGGATCGTAGGTCGAGATCTGCCCGACGAAGTGCGGCGCCATGGGGACGTCTTCACCGTTGGTCGTCCGTTGTGCTTCCGCCTCGGTCAGCCGGGGCCGCGTGGTGAAGTTCTCGTGATCGCCGAGGATCTTCCGGACGACGTCGTAGCCGAGGGCCTGCCAAACGTAGCCCTTGCCGAGCTGGGTGGGGGCGTCCCCGAGTATCCGGACCAGCGATCCCTTCTCCCGCAACGCGAACATGTCCTCGTGCGGATCGCAGTGCGTCCTCGTCATGTAGTTCGCCGTCGGCTCCACGGCCGGCGCGACCTCGTCGATTGCGTGCTCCATACCGAGTGGAAGCTCCTTCATTGACCAGGAATTGCGGTCCGTGCCGTTGCCGCGCCGCAATCTTCATCCGTGATCGGGCGGGACGTCCAGCGCCGCCATGGACGGCCCGATCACCACGCGACCATCAGGCTCGTGAGCCCGTAAGCCGGGGTGGTCAGGCGGAACATGGTCTCCTTGGCGGGATCCGCGAGCCTGAGCCCGGGAAAACGCCGCCACAGCAAGGTGAAGACCGTACGCAGTTCCATGCGGGCCAGCGAAGCGCCGATACAGTGGTGGATCCCGTGCCCGAAGGCCACGTGCGGCGCGGGCTGCCGCGTGAGATCGAGCCGGTCCGGATCCGGTACCAGCGCCGGGTCGCGGTTCGCCATGGGGAGCGAACAGAGAACGGTCTCGCCCTGCTTGATCACCTCGTCCCCGATGACGACGTCCTCCATGGCCGTCCGGGGTGTCGGGGCGTACGGCACCGTCAGGTAGCGGATCAACTCGTCGACCGCCCGTTCCGCCGACTGGTCGTCACCCCGCACCGCGGCGATCTGCTCGGGGTGCCGTAGCAGCGCCAGGACCCCCAGTCCGATCATGCCGGAGATGTTGTCGTCGCCGGCGAGCATCACCTGCACGCAAAAGCCTCTCAGCTCCTCATCGGTGGCATCGTCACCATGTTCGGCGACGACCGCTCCGATCAGCCCTTCGCCGGGTTCTTTCCGGTTCCTGGCGATCATCGCCAGCAGGTAGCGGGAGAACGCCTCGCCGGCGGCCGCCCGCTTCCGTTGACTGCGCGTGGCGTCGAGATGCCCGTGGCACAGGCTCATGAACATGGCGCGGTCGTCCCGGGGAACGCCGATGAGCTCGCACAACACGGCTCCCGGCACCTCGTCGGCGACGAGTTCGATCACGTCGGCGGGCGATCCCGCGTCCGCCATGGCATCGAGCCGTTCCGACACGATCTGGTCGATGTACGGCTCCATGCGCCGCATCTTGCGCAGGGTGAACCCCGGGGTCAGCTTCTGCCGCAACCGGGTGTGCTCGGGAGGGTCGTAGTCCATCAGATTGCCGACCAGTTCCTTCGGCCGGAAGATGCCCTCCCCGCCGACCTCGTCCCGCTGATGCCAGCGGCGCCGCGTGCTGAACCGCTTGTGGTCACCCAAAACCTGGCGCACGACGGAGTGGCCCGCGGCCATCCAGGTGGTCTCGGCGTCCGCCCCGGTTCCCACGGTGACCCTCGACAGCGGACCGGCGGCGCGCAGTTCTCCCGCCGGATCGAGATCCTGCCTGCGGATGTGGATCGGGCGCGTGTCGTCACCACTCAATGGGGAGCTCCTCGAGGTTGAACGGCGCGGGCTTGCCGGGGACGAACCGCAGTTCCTCCTCCGGGACCGCGAGCCGCAGCGCCGGGAACCGGCGCGCCAGTAGCGGCAGCGCGACCCGCAGCTCGAGCCTGGCCAGCGGAGCGCCGACACAGTGGTGGATGCCGTGGCCGAAGGCGAGATGACCCGGGCTGTTCTCCCGGGTGATGTCGAACTTGTCCCCGAGCGCGCGGTTGACCGCCAGCATCGAGCAGGTCAGCACGTCACCGGCGCGGATCTCGTACCCGGCGATGGTCAGGTCGACGAGCGCCGTCCGGGGAGAAGGGGCCTCGACGATCGTCGGGTACCGGAGGACTTCTTCGGTCGCGCTGTCCACCAACTCCGGACGTTCGCGCAGCAGCGACAGCTGAGCGGGGTTCGTCGCGAACAGCAGCACCGCGACCGCCAGCTGGGCGGCCATCTGCTCGACGGCCACGATCAGGATCGCCTCGGCGAGCCCGGACAGTTCCTCGTCGCCGACCTTGTCCCCGTGCTCACGGGCGATGAATCCGATCAGCTCGTCGCCGGGATCGCGGCGTTCGCGGGCCGCGAGCTTTTCGCAGTAGTTGACGACACCGAGGCTCGACTGGACCCGCTGCTTGGGGATCCGGCTCTCCCGGCTGTCCCGGATCATCCGCGACAAATCGGCCTGATCGTCGCGCGGGACACCGAGGAACTCGCAAGCGATGAGCGCCGGGATGGGCCAGCCCGCGTAGCGGACGAAGTCGATCGGCGAGCCCATGCTCTCCAGATCGTCAAGGCCCTCTTCGATGATCTCTTCGACCCGCGGCCGCAACCGCTCGATCCGCCGGACGCTGAACGCCGGGGCCACCGTCCCGCGCAGGCGGGTGTGGTCGGGCGGATCGTAGGCCTGCAGGATCCCCGGCAGATGGGCCCGCTCCGCCTCGTCGTCGACCGGTCGCATCGAACTGAACCGGGTGGCGTCGGCGAGGATCTCGCGCACTTCGTCGTATCCGGTGACCAGCCATTGCCGTCGGCCGTCCAGCCCTGCCTCGGTGTCGTACTCGTGCAGCGGGCCCTTCTGTCGCAACGCGCAGAGCTCCGGCGCCGGATCGAGCCGGATCCGCTGATGCGGTAAGGGAACTACCATGACTCTCCTCAGGCTTTCTGGCGCTACCAGTCGAGCAGCAGGGCTTCCACGTCGAACGGTGGTGGACCGAACTTGAGCTTGCGATCGGGCTCGGCGAGCCTCAGCCGGGGAAAACGCCGGGCCAGCGCGGGAATCGCCACCCGGAACACCATCTCCGCCAGCGGCCTGCCGAGACAGTGGTGGATCCCGTGCCCGAACGAGACATGCGGCGACTTTTCCCGGGTGATGTCGAATTCGTCCTCTCGCGCGGGGAAGTTCGCGCGGTTCGCCCCCAGCAGGGAACAGGTGACCGTGTCGCCCGCCTTGACGAGACGGCCACCGATCTCGATGTCCTCCTTCGCGATGCGCGGGTGGAGTTTCTCGTCGGTGGTGAGATACCGGTTCAACTCCTCCAGCCAGTCCGGGATCGTGTCCGGCTTTTCCCGGAGAAGGTCGAACTGCTCCGGGAAATCGACCATCAGCAACGCGCCGGCCGCGAGGAAACGGGCCACCTGATCGCCGCCCGCGCCCATGATGAACGCGGCCACCCCGGCCAGTTCCGCGTCGGTGATCTCGTCACCGTGTTCGCGCACGACGACACCGAACAGGTCGTCACCGGGATCGCGGCGCACCCGGGCGACCGCCTTGTTCATGTACTGCATGAACTTGTTGCCCGCCGCGTTGCGCCGCTTGTCCGTCCGTTCGGTGCGGCTGGCGTGCAGGGTGCGCGACAGGTCGGCCTGGTCGTCGCGCGGGATGCCCAGGAAGTCGCAGGTCGCCGTGGTGGCGACGGCCCAGCCGAAGTGCGGGACGAAGTCCGCCGGACCGCCCATGTCCTCGATGGTGTCCAAGGTGTCTTCGACGATCCGCTCGACGTGGGGCTCGAACCCCCGCATCCGCCGGATGGCGAACGGCGGCGTCACCAACCGGCGCAGCCGGGTGTGGTCCGGCGGGTCGTAGTGGGTGAGGAAACCGGGCCAGGCGATGCCCGCCGCCGTCCCGCCGTAGATCAGCCGGGCGCTGAACTTGTCCGAGCTGAGGACCTGGCGGACCTCGTCGTATCCGGTGGCGAGCCACGCTGTCCGTCGTTCGCCGGACTCCTCGGTGCCCAGTGCGGAAAGGGGCCCGTCGGCCATCAGCGAAAGGAGCTCCGCCCCAGGATCGAACCGGTCCCTCCGGTGGATTTCCAAGCCCCGGACGACGTTGAGCTCTTCGAACACGGCAGATCCTTTCGTCTTTGGTCCGGCGGGTCGTGAGTGGCGTTTCGGGTTAGAACCCGAAACGCCACTCACGACCGCAAGCGGGCGCCGAGCAAGTCCAACCGCCCGGATTGAGCGGCTGGACACCTCGGGCTCAGCCGTTGACCTCGGCGATCAGGCTCTTCGGCCGCAGGTCCGTCCAGTTCTCCTCGACGTAGGCGAGGCATTCCTGGCGTGAGGCCTCACCGTGGACGCGGGTCCAGCCGGCGGGCACCTCCGCGAAGGTCGGCCAGAGGGAGTGCTGCCCCTCGTCGTTGACCAGCACGAAAAAGGAACCGTCTTCGTTGTCGAACGGATTGGTCATGATCTTTCCTTTCAGGCGCCCGGCAGAGGCCGGAGCTTCTCGGCGACGATGGATCCGATCCGGACCAGCGCCGCGGGTTGCACCATGTCGTAGTGGTTGGTCGGGATCTCGTGGTGTTCGATGGCGCCGCTGGTGAAGTCCTTCCAGCCGGCGACGGCTTCCGAAACCGGCAGATGGGCCGGCCTGTCCTCGGAAGCGACGAAAAGGAGGATGTCGCCGTTGAACGGCGAGGCGGTGTGCTGGGGCCCGACCTTCCAGAGGTTGCGCATCACGGCTTCCAACCGCTCCCGCGCGCCGGGCCCTTGGACCATGCCTCCGGCGAGTTCCAGATCTTGCTCTTTTCGTTTCTGGAGCCCGTCTTCGTCCCGCGCGGCCTCTTCGGTCACCGTGCCGGTCGCGTTCCGTCCCATGTAGACCGGATAGGCGTCGAGCAGGGCCAGCAGGCCGAGCTCTTCCCCTTCGGCTTCGAGCATCGCGGCCATCGCCTGCGCGATCCGGCCGCCGAGCGACCAGCCGAGCAGGTGATACGGCCCGGTCGGCTGCACGGCACGGATGTGCGCGAGGTAGTCCGCCGCCATCTCTTCGACACTCTCGGGCAAGCGTTCCGTACGCGCGAGGCCGCGCGCCTGGACGCCGTACACCGGCTGGTTCGCGGGAAGGTGCCGCAGCAGCGGCCCGTAGTTCCAGCTCAGTCCGCCGCTCGCGTGCACGCAGAACAGCGGCGGGCGGTCGCCGCCTGCCTGCAACGGCAACAGGATCTCGTAGTCGCCGGTCTTCACCGCGGTGCTCGACCGCCGCCGCTCCCCCACCACGATCAGGGTCTTGGCCGCGGTCTTGCGCGCGAGCAGGCCGGTGTTCAGCATCCGGTGTCCCGGCTCGCCGAACGGGCACGGCTCACCCGACTTGCCCTCGTCGACCGCCGGACCGGTGACGTACAGATCGCCGACGGCGCCCGGAGCGACGGGACGACGCTGGTCGTCGAGCACGAGCGCGCCGAGCGGGCCCAGTTCCGCGACCACCGAGGGTGCCTCCCCTGCCCATCGCGCCGGCGCGATCGCCGGACGGCCGCGTTCGGTGTCGTCGAGGAAGAGGTCGAGGTCGCCGATCCGCCGCTGGGGATCCTCCGCGACCTGTTCCAGCACTCGCACCAGCCGCCGGGCGACCGATTCCGCCGTGGCTTCGTCGAACAAGTCGGCCGCGTAGCGAAGGGTGCCTTCGAGACCGTCCTCGTTGTCGTCCTCGTCGAGCCGCTCGGTGAGCTTGAACGCGAGATCCAGCTCCGTGACCTCCGTCCCGCCGGAGACGACGCTGGTGCGCAGCGCGGGCAGTTCCGCCGCGTCCCACGCGCCGATGTCCTCCTCGTCCACCTCCAGTCCCACCTGGAACACGGGGTGGCGGGAGAGCGAGGCGGGCAGGTCCAGCAGTTCGACGATCCGCTCGAAGGGGACGTCCAGATGCTGCCGCGCGGCCCGGACAGCCTCCTGCACCCGGGTGACGACCTCGAGGAACGTCGGGTCACCGGAGAGATCCGTGCGCAGGGCGAAGGGCCGGGCGAACGGCCCGATCATCGGTTCGAGGTCGATGAGGTCCTCGTCCCGCGCCAGCGTCGTGCCGATCACGAGGTCGTGCCCGGCGCCGTATCTGGTCAGCAGCATGGCGAGCGCGGCGTGCACGACGTGGATCGTGTCCGCGCCGAGCCGTTGCGCCGCCTCGGTCAGCCGGTTGTACGGCTCGGCGTCCAGCCGCAGCGCGACCGTGCCCGCCTCGCGCGACGGGACCGCGGGCCGCGGCCGGTCGAACGGGAGCACCGTCTCCCCGTCGATCCCGGTGAGGGTGTCCCGCCAGAAGACGACCTGTTCGTTGATCAGGCTGCCCTGTTCGTCCTCGTCCGCGAGGAGCCGCTGTTCCCAGATCGCGTAGTCGGCGAACTGCAGTGCCAGCGGTGCACGCTCCGGGACCCGGCCCGAACGCCGTGCGCCGTACGCGGCCGCCAGGTCACGGAAGAACACGTCCATCGAGTCGTCGTCGGCCAGGATCCGGTGCACTCGCAGATGCAGCACGTGTTCCTTTTCCGACAGCGCGAAAAGGTCGCAGCGCCACGGCACTTCGCGCGTGAGGTCGAAGACCGACGCACGCAGCCCGGCGAGCAGACCGGGGAGTTCTTCCTCGGTGGCCGAAACCGGTGACAGCTCGATGGCCGCGGCCTCGTGGACGTCCTGCCGGACGCTCTGCGGGTCGCCCGGGAACGTCGTGCGGAGCACTTCGTGCCGGGTCGCGACGTCCCCGAGCGCCGCCGCCAGCCCGGGTACGTCGAGCCTGCCGCGCAGCCGCAGCGCGACCGAGATGTGCAGGCCCGCGGTCTCCTCACCGGGGCCGGCCAGTAGCCAGGCGCGGAGCTGCCGTGCGGTGAGCGGGAGCCGCTCCGGCCGCTCGGCGGGTTCCAGCGCGGGACGGGACTTCGCGGCGAGCGCCCTGGCGACCCCGGCGGGCGTCGGCGAGGAGAACAGCTGCCGGATGGGCAGATCCACGCCGATCACCTCGCGGATCCGCGCGATGAGCCGCATGGCCAGCGCCGAACTGCCGCCGAGGTCGTGGAAAGCATCGTCGACGCCCACGTTGTCGACACCGAGGATCTCCGAGAACAGTTCGCAGAGAACCTTTTCGGATTCGCTCTCCGGCGCCTTTTCCGACGCGCGGCCCGCGAGATCCGGGGCGGGCAGGGCGCGGCGATCCACCTTGCCGTTGGGTGTGACGGGCAGACCGGGAAGCGCGACGACCGCCATGGGAACCATGTACGCGGGCAGGACGAGGCCCATCCGGCGCCGGATCTCCTCCGGTCCCGCGTCCCCGCCGTCGGAGACGAAGTACCCCACCAGCCGCTTCTCCCCCGGCTGGTCCTCGCGCGCCATGACGACGGCCTCGACCACGCCCGGCTGAGCCGCCAGCACGGACTCGACCTCGCCCAGTTCGACGCGGTAGCCGCGGATCTTCACCTGGTCGTCGGCGCGTTCGAGGAACACGACCTCGCCGTCACGGGTCCAGCGCGCCAGGTCACCGGTGCGGTACATGCGCTCGCCCGGGACGAACGGGCACGCCACGAAGCGCTCGGACGTGAAGCCAGGGCTGTCGAGGTATCCGCGTGCCAGCCCCGTACCCGCGATGTACAGCTCGCCCGCCACACCAGGCGCGACCGGCCGCAGGAACGCGTCGAGGATGTGGATCCGGCGGTTCGTCATGGGGTGACCGATCGGCAGTTCCCGGTCGACCACGTCACCGGGTTCGATCGGGAGCCACGTCGCGCACAGGGTGGTCTCGGTCGGGCCGTAGGTGTTGCGCACTCGCAGGCCGGGCTGGGCCCGCCGCAGGTTCTCCACGGACTGCGCCGGAACGATGTCCCCGCCGGTGCCGATTTCGACCAGTCCCTCGAAGCACTCCGGCGAGGTTTCCGCCAGAGCGCGGAAAGTACCGGCGGTGAGGTGGACATGGTTCGCGCCGCGTGCGACGGCCTGCCGCACTCCGGCCGCGTCCAGCACGCCCGGCTCGGTGAGCAGGACGCGGGCACCCGTCGAAAGCGGCACCCACATCGCGTAGAGCGAAGGGTCGAAGACGTGCGTCGCGTGCATCAGCACGCCGTCGCCGGGGCCGATCTGCCAGCCCTGGTCGCCCGCCAGGCCCGCCACGGCGCCGTGCGGGATCCCCACGCCCTTGGGCAGACCGGTGGAGCCCGACGTGTACATGACGTACGCCAAGTCGTCCGCGCTCGGCCGGAATTCCGGTGCTGTGGCGGCGAAAGCGTCGATAGTGGCTCGCGTCTCCGGGGCGTCGAGAACGATCGCGTCCGCCGGAGCGACGCCGCTGGTGGCCTGGGTGCACAGAACGACCGAGACCTGGGAATCGCCGAGGATGAACGAGATCCGCTCCGCCGGGTACTCGACGTCCACCGGAACGTATGCGGCGCCTGCCTTCCAGCTCGCCAGGAACGCGATCAGCAGCTCCGGCGACCGCTCCATCGCCACCCCGACGCGGTCACCGCGGCCGACGCCACGGGTGGCGAGGTGCGCCGCCAGCCGATTCGACGCCTGGTCGACCTCGGCATAGCTCAGATCCGCGCCCGCGGCGTCGGTGATAGCCACCGCGTCGGGCGCTTCGGCGACCCGCCGCGCGAACAGCTCGACGACGGAGTCGCCCGGCACCGGGCCCGCGGTCGCGTTGAATTCGTCCACCACCAGCGCGCGTTCGGTCTCGCTCAGCAGCGTCAGACGGCCGACGAGGACGTCGGGTTCGGCGACCAGGCGTTCCAGCACGCGGGCCAGCGCCCCGACGACCGATCCGGCGGCCGTCTCGTCGAACAGACCGCGGTCGTAGTCGAGGATCAGCGGCATCTGCTCACCGGGACCGGTGACGAGGGTGAACGGGTAGTGCGACGAGTTGCGCCCGCGCTTGACCGGCCGCAGGGTCAGGCCGTCGTGCGCCTGCCCGAGCCCCTTGCGAGGGAAGTTCTCGTAGATGACGAGCGTGTCGAAGACCGCGCCGGGTCCGACGACGGCCTGCACGTCCTGGAGGCCGAGATGCTGGTGGGCCATGAGGGCGGACTGGCCGCGTTGCAGTTCGGCGAACAGGTCGACGGCCCGCCGCGCGCCGTCGAGCCGGACCCGCACCGGCAGGGTGTTGAGCAGCTGGCCGACCATCGACTCCACGCCGGCCAGTTCGGCGGGACGCCCCGAAGCGGTCGCGCCGAACACCACGTCGGTCCGGCCGGCGAGCTGCGACAGCACGACGGCCCACGCGCCCTGCACGACAGTGTTCAGCGTGAGGTCGTGGCCGCGCGCGAACTCGGCCAGCCCGTCCGTCAGCTCCGTGGAGAGCTCGACGATCGTCGTGTCGATTTCCGGCACCCGGCCAGGATCGGCCGGGGCGACCGCGACGGGCGTGTCCAGTCCGGCGAACTCCTCCCGCCAGGCGGCCCGCGCGATTTCCTTGTCCTGCTTGCCGAGCCAGGCGAGATAGTCCCGATAGGACACTGTGGGCGGCAGCCCTGACGCGTCCCCGCCCGCCGCGTAGATCGCGGCCAGCTCGCGGTGGATGATCGGCATCGACCAGCCGTCGGTCAGCACGTGGTGGAGCGTGTGCACGAGCCGGTGGCGGTCCGGGCCGAGCCGGATCAGGTGCAGCTTCATCAGCGGCGCCACCTCGATCCGGAGGCGCTCGGCCAGCTCGTCCGCGGCCAGCCGGTCGACCTCGCTGTCGAGGATGTCCTCCGGTAACCCGGTGAGATCCGTTTCGCGCCAAGGGATCTGCGCGTCCCGCGTGATGACCTGCACCATCTGCGCGCCGCTGACGTAACGGAAACAGGCCCGCAGGGCGGCGTGCCGGTCGACCAGCGCCTGCCACGTCGCCCTCAGCAGGGCGGCGTCCAGCGGGCCGTCGATGCCGTAGACGGTCTGCACGGTGTAGGTGTCGGGCCCCTCGCCGTCGAGGACAGTGTGGTAGAGCATTCCCTCCTGCAGCGGGGAAAGAGGCCAGACGTCCTCCACGCTGGAACGTGGCTTCGCGCGAGTGTCGTCAACGGTCACGATCTGCTCCTGTCGGTGGGTGAACTCGCGTTCGCGTTGGGCGGGTGGGGCGAACTCGCGTGCTTGAGGGCGTAACTCGCGTGATCAGAGCCGTAACTCGCGTGATCGGAGCCGTATATGCGAGTTACGCCTCCAAACACGTGAGTTACGGTCCCAAGCACGTGAGTGCGGTGTCTGATCACGAGAACCCGGCCTCGAGCTGATCCAGCTGGTCGGCGGAAAGCGCGATGAGCGCGCCTCCGGCGGGCTCCGGTTCCGGGGTGGTCTCGCCTTCGGCCGGGATCTCCTTGACGAGCGTCGCCAGCCGTTCCGGTGTCTTCTCTTCGAACACCTGCCACGGGCTCAGTTCCAGCCCGTTCCGGCGGGCTCGGGCCGACAGCTGCATCGAGGTGATCGAGTCGCCGCCGAGTTCGAAGAAGCTGTCGTCGGCACCCACCCGCTCCAGCCCGAGTACCTCCGCGAACAGTCCGCACAGCTTCGCCTCCAAGGCCGTGCGCGGGTTCCGCCCGGAGGTCATCCCGGCGAAGTCCGGCGCCCGGAGCGCCCGGTGGTCGAGCTTGCCGTTCGGGGTGAGCGGCATCTTCTCCAGCGCCACGAACGCCGCGGGCATCATGTACTCCGGCAGGCGTTCGGCCGCCAGTTCGCGCAACGCGGAAGCCGGCGTGCCGCCCCCGGCGGGGGCATCGGCCGAGGGCACGAAGTACGCCACCAGCTGCTTGTCGCCAGGGCCGTCCCGGTGGACGGCGACCGCCACCTGGGCGGCCAACGGGTGTTCCGCCAGCACGGCCTCGATCTCGGCGGGTTCGACCCGGTAACCGCGCACCTTGACCTGCGCGTCGGCCCGGCCGACGAAGTACAGCCTGCCGTCGGAACCCCAGCGGAACCGGTCGCCGGAGCGGTACATGCGGCCGCCGGGTGAGAACGGGTCGGCGACGAACCGTTCCGATGTCAGCCCCGGACGTCCGAGGTAACCGCGGGCGAGCCCGACTCCCGTGATGTAGAGCTCGCCCGCCACCCCGGGCGGCACCGGCTGAAGGAAGGCGTCGAGCACGTAGTGCCGCACGTTCCGGATCGGGCCGCCGAGCGGGACGACGTCGTGCCCCGGAGACAACGGGGCACTCATCGTCGAGCAGATGGTCGTCTCCGTCGGCCCGTAGGCCTGGATCATCCGACGGCCGGGAGACCAGCGGTCCACGAGCGCGGCGGGCAGGACCTCGCCGCCGGTCAATACGGTCCGCAGCGTGTCGGGCAGATCGTCCTCGCTTGCCAGCACACTCGGCGAAACGGTCAGGTGGGTGATACGCGCCCGGCGGATCGCGTCGCCCAACGTCACCCTCGGCGGCATGCTCGCCGGATCGGGCAGCACCAAGGTCGCGCCGGCGAGCAGGGACATGTAGAGCTCGGAGACGATGGCGTCGAATCCGATCGCGGACAACTGCAAGATCCGCGAGGACGAAGTCACGGCCATCCGCTCGATATGCGCGTGGCCCAGGTTGACGAGGCCGGAATGGGGGACCACGACGCCCTTGGGCACTCCGGTCGACCCGGACGTGTAGATGACGTAAGCCGCGTCTTCGGAGGCCACCGGCGGCAAGGCCACGTCCGGCTCGGCGGCGGGCGGTTCGTCCAGCACCAGCACCGTGCCCGCGAACCCGGCAGGCACGACCGCCCGGGTCGCCTCGGTGCACACCAGCACTTCGGGTGCCGAGTTCGCCAGCATGAATTCGACGCGCTCACGGGGATAGTCCGGATCGACCGGGACGAAAGCCCCGCCCGCGAACGTGACGCCCATGAGGGCGACCACCAGTTCGACCGAACGCTCGACCAGTACGCCGACCCGGGTTTCGCGCCGCACGCCCAGCCCCACGAGCACGCGCGCCAGTGTTTCCACCTCGACGAGCAATCCGCCGAACGACAGGCTCCGCACCGCGTCCTCCACGGCCGTCGCGTCCGGTGTCCGCCCGGCCTTGGCACGGACCAGGGCGGGCAGTGTCTCGGCGGCGAGCGCCTCGTCCGTCCGGTTCCATTCCCTCACCACCAGGTGACGCTGCTCCGGACCGATCAGCTCGACGCGCCCCACCGGGATCCGAGGGTCGGCCACGACCTGTTCGAAGGCCCGGATGATCGACGCGAGGATCTCCTCGACCCGCGTCCGGTCGAACACGTCGGGGCGGAAGATGATCTCGCCGTGGACGCCACCTCCTTCGGACGCGCGGATGGACAGCGGGTAGTGCCCGGTGTCGTCCGGGATTCCGGCGGGTCGCAACGCGAGGACGTCCGGGTCGTCGGACGGCCGCGGCGGGGGCGGGTAGTTCTCGAACACCACGATCGTGTCGAACGCGGCACCCGGACCGACGAGCTGGTTGATCTCGGCCAGCCCGATGTGCTGATGCGACATCGACGCGACCTGACGGTCCTGCAGGTCCGACAGCATGTCGAGGAACGGCTCCGCGCCGATGAGGCGGGCCCGGACCGGCAGCATGTTCATGAACAGGCCGACCGCGGATTCGACGCCGGGGATCTCGGGCGGGCGTCCGGCCACCGTGGTCCCGAAGACCACGTCGTCGCGTCCCGTCAACCGGGCCAGCAGCAGCGCCCAGACCCCTTGGAAAAGGGTGTTCATCGTCACGCCGTGCCCGCGGGTGAACTCCACCAGGCGCCGGCTCAGCTCGTCGTCGAGGTCGAAACGCACGCGGTCGGGTTCGATGGGCGTGGTGATCGTGTCCGGTGGCACGACGTGGGTCGCTTCGTCGAGCCCGGCGAGCGCGGTCTGCCACGCCTCCCGGGCGGCCGCCTTGTCCTGGCTGGCGAGCCAGGACAGGTACTCCCGGTATGACGTCGGGGCGGGCAGGGTCCGGCCGTCGCCGCCGGCTTCGTACGCCGCCATCACGTCGCCGAGGAAGACCGGAAGCGACCAGCCGTCGGCCGAGATGTGGTGCGACCTGAGCACGAGCCGGTGCCTTCGTTCGGTGAACCGCACGAGGTGCACGTGGACCAGCGGCGCTTGGGGCAGCTCGAATCGCGCGGCATAGGACTCCGCCTCGATCCGCTCGAACTCCGCCAGCGCCTCGTCTTCCGGCAGGTGGGACAGGTCGGTTTCCTGCCAGGGCAACGCCACCTCGCGGGCCACCGCCTGGACGGCCGTTCCCGACCCGAGCTGATGGAAGCTCGCCCGCAGGGCGGGATGCCGGTCGAGCAGGGTCTGCCACGACGCCCGGAACCGGGCGACGTCCAACGGGCCGTCGAGAGCGAGCGTCCGCATGCCCGCGTAGACGTCCGGGCCGCGCTCGTCGACCGCGTGGAACAGCAACCCTTCCTGGAGGGGGGAAAGCGGCCAGATGTCGTGCACGTCCGGGACGAGAGCCTCGACCTCCGCCACTTCCTGCCACGTCAGCGTGATGAGCGGGAAGTCCGACGGCGTGTGTCCCCCGGCGCTCTCGTCGCTGCCGACGTGGGCGGCGAGGCCGGTCAGCATGTCCAGCCATGCCTGGGCGAGCGACTCCGCGTCGGCCTCCCCGAGCAGCCGCTCCGCCCAGGTCACGGTGAGGGTGAACTCGGGTCCGGCCGCACCGTCCAGCACGACCGCGTCGATCTCCACGGCGTGCCGCAGCGGCAGGTCGTCCTCCGCCGTGCCGCCGATGGTCCCGGCCAGCCGCCAGGGTTCCGCGTCGTCGTCGGGCCGGGGCGAGAACCGGCCGAGGTAGTTGAACCCGATCTCCGCCGACGGTAGCGCCGCCAGTGTCTTACCGGTCTCGTCGCCGAGGTACCGCAGGATCCCGTAGCCGAGCCCGCCGTCGGGCACAGCTCGCACGTTTTCCTTGACCTGCTTCAGCAAACGACCAGGCGCGTCCGCCTCGGCGGGGTCGATCCCGGCGGTGTCCAACCTCAGCGGATGGACATCGGTGAACCAGCCGAGCGTCCGCGAAAGGTCCATGTCTTCGAGCGGCTGACGGCCGTGGCCTTCGACGTCCACCACGACGGCGGTGCCGCCGCGCCAGCGGGTCACCGCACCGGCCAGTGTCGCCAGCAGTACCTCGTGGACACCGCAGTGGAAGGCCGTGGTGGCCTTCTCGACGAGCACGCTCGCGCGGTCCCGCGGCAAGGTCCACGACCGGCGTCCCGAGGTCGCGATGGTGTCGCGCCGGGGATCGAGTTCGCCGACCCGAGCCTGTGCGCCGTCGAGGATCTCCTTCCACAGCTCCAGTTCCCCGGTCCGCGACGCCGCCTGGTCTGCCAGCGTCCGCGCCCAGCGCCGGAACGTGACGGGCGGCGGATCGAGCACCGGTCGCTCGCAAGCCGCTTGCAGATCCGCCAGCAGGACACGCCACGACACCACGTCGACCGCGAGGTGATGGGCGGCCATCACGAGCCGTCCCCCGCGCCCGGGGCCCGCGTCCACCCACACCGCCTGGAGCATCACGCCCGCGACGGGGTCCAGCCGTCCGGCCGCCTCGTGGGCGTGGCGCTCCGCGACCTCGTCGATGTCGCCGTCTCCGGCCTCGACCCGTTCGAGCAGCGCCGCCGCGGCCACGGTTCCCCGCTCGGCCACGACCAGCCGGGATTCGACGACCCGGCTCCGCAGCAGATCATGGGTGTCGATCACCGCACCCAGACCGGCCGTCAGCGCCTCGAGCGACAGGTCGGCCGGCACACCCGCGGTCACCCACTGCGCCAGCCCGCCCCGCGCCATCGCACCGGGATCGCGCTCCAGCAACGCCCGCACGACCGGCGTCCAGGGCACCTCGCCGACGCCGTCGGCGACCTCGGCCCGCGACACGCCACGTTCGGCGACCGCCGCGATCCCCGCGGGGGTCTTCTGTTCGAAGACCTGTTTCGCCCCGAAGACGAAGTTCTCGCGCCGAGCACGGGCGGCCAACCGCATCGAAAGGATCGAGTCGCCGCCCAGTTCGAAGAAGCTGTCGTCCGCGCCGACCCGGTCCAGTCCGAGGATCTCGGCGAACAGGTCGGTCAGCACCCGTTCGGCCTCGGTCCGCGGCTCGCGACCGGCCGGTTTCCCGGCGAATTCGGGGGCGGGCAGGGCCGCGCGGTCGAGCTTTCCGTTGAGGGTCAACGGGAAGGTGTCCAGCACCAGCACGACGGCGGGCACCATGAACTCCGGCAGCCGCTCCGCGAGCCGCGCTCGGACCGCGTCGGATTCCAGTGCCTGCCCGGATTCCGCGGTGACGTACGCGATCAGCCGCTTCTCGCCGGGACGTTCTTCCCGCGCCACCACGACCGCCTGCGCGACGTCGGGTGCGTCGGTCAACGCCGCCTCGATCTCCCCCGGTTCGACGCGGTAGCCGCGGATCTTCACCTGGGCATCGGCCCGGCCGCCGAACAGCAGCTCGCCGTCGTCCGTCCAGCGCGCGAGGTCTCCGGTGCGATACATCCGCTCACTGGCCGCGAACGGGTTCGCGACGAACCGCTGGGCCGTCGCGGTCGGAGCGCCGAGATAACCGTGTGCCAGACCGGCCCCGGCGAGGTACAGCTCGCCGGTCACGCCCGGCGCAACCGGCTGAAGGAACGCGTCGAGCACGTACGCCTTCCTGCCGGCCAACGGTCCGCCGATCGGCAGGACGTCACCCGTTTCGGCGCCGGGTTCGAGGACGAGCCAAGTGGCGCACAGGGTGATCTCGGTGGGGCCGTACAGCTGACGGAACCGCACGTCCGGGCAGGCGCGGCGCATCCGCTCGACGGAGGCGAGCGGCACCGCGTCGCCACCGGTCAGGATCTCGCGCAGGCCGGTGAAGGATTCCGGTGCTTCCTCGGCCACCACCCGGAAAGTCCCGGCGGTCAGGTGAACGGTGGTGACGCCGCGTTCGACCGCCTCCCGCACCCGCTGTGCGTCGACCGCGCCCGGTTCCGCGACCACCACGGTGGCCCCGCTCGCCAGCGGCACCCAGATCTCGACCAGCGACGCGTCGAAAGCGTGGGAAGCGTGCAGCAGCACGCGATCGCCGGGGCCCTGCGACCAACCCGGGTCACCCGCGAGGGCCGCGACACTGCCGTGCGGCACCGAAACACCCTTCGGCACGCCGGTCGATCCCGACGTGTACATCACGTAAGCCGTGTCGTGCACGCCGACAGAGACCGGCGGTGCCACGTGCTCCGTCGCACCCATGACCACCGGCTCGACGCCGTCCGGCACCGCGTCGCGGCTCGCCGCCACGCAGATCGCCAGCGCCGCACCGGAATCGGCCAGCATCCGCTCGATCCGCTCCGCGGGGTAGTCCACGTTCACCGGAACCTGCGCGGCCCCGGCCTTCCAGACCGCCAGCAGGGCGACGAGCAGATCCGCGCCGCGTTCCATCACGACGCCGACGCGGTCACCGCGCCGCACACCTCGCGCGGCCAGATACCCGGCCAGCCGGTCCGATTCCCGGTCCAGCTCGGCATAGGACAGCGTGCGTTCCCCGTCGACGACGGCCACGGCGTCGGGGGATTTCCCGGCCGTGCGCCGGAACAACTCCGGCACCGTGGTCCCGGACGTCGCCTCGCCCGTCGCGTTCCACCGCTCCACCACGGAAACGCGCGCCGGTTCGCTCGTCACACCGAGACGGCCCACGGGAAGCGACGCCTCCGTCGGCACCCGTTCCAGGACCCGCACGATCTGCCTGGCGACCTCGGCCGCCGTCCCCTCGTCGATCCGGTCGGGCCGGTAGGCCACGCGGATCCGCAGGGTCTTCCCCGGCGAGACGCTCATGGTCAGCGGATAGCCGGTGCCGGTCCTGGTCACGACCGAGCTGATCGAAACCCCGCCGTCGTCGCCGAGACCGTCGGCGTCGTGCGGGTAGTTCTCGATCATCACGATGGTGTCGAAGACCGCTCCCGGCCCGGCCGCCCGCTGCACCTGCGACAGCCCCAGGTACTGGTGCTCGGTCAACGCCGACTGACGGGCCTGCAGGTCCTGGAGCATTTCCAGCACCGGCAGGTCGCCGTCGAGGCGCACGCGGACCGGGACGGTGTTGATGAACATCCCCACCATCTGTTCCACGTCCGGCACTTCCGCGGGACGCCCGGACACGACCGTCCCGAAGACGACGTCCGTCCGGCAGGCCAACCGCGACAGCACCAGCGCCCACGCGCCCTGCAAGATCGTGCTCAAGGTCAGACCGTGACCACGCGCGAAACCGGTGAGGGCTCGCGTCGCGGCCTCGGGCAGCCATTCGGCGTGCTCACCCGGTACGACCATCGCCTTGTCCGCGTCGGCGTCCACCACGGTCGGTTCGTCGGCACCGGCGAGTTCGGCCTGCCACGCCGCCCGGGTCGCCTGCTCGTCCTGACGGCTCAGCCACGTCAGATAGTCCCGATAGGACGGTGGCTTCGACGGACTTTGCCCGCCCGCGTACGCGATCGACACCTCGCCCAGGACAAGCGGCGTGGACCAGCCGTCGAGAAGGACGTGGTGCGACGTCAGCACGAAGCGGTGCCGCACCGGGCTGAGCTTGATCAGCATCAGCCGCAGCAGGGGCGCTTCGGTCACGTCGAATCGCCGCGCCTGGTCCTCGGCGAGCAGACGTTCGATCTCCGCGGCCGCGTCCGCCGCCCCGACCTGCGACAGATCGACCGCACGCCAAGGGATTTCGGCCTCGGCCGCGACGACCTGCACCGGTTCGCCGGAGCCCAGCTGGTGGAATCCCGTCCGGAGCGAATCGTGCCGGGCGATCACCCGGTTCCAGGCGGCCCGCAGCCGGTCCGCGTCGAGGGGCCCGTCGAGGTCCAGGATCCGCTGGCTCTGGTAGACGTCGACGCCGTCATCGGCGACGGTCCGTTCGAAGAGCATGCCTTCCTGGAGCGGCGAAAGCGGCCAGATGTCCGTCAGGCCCGGCGTCGTGGCTTCCAGCTCGGTCACGTCCTGCTGGGTCACCTCGGCGAGCGCGAAGTCGGACGGCGTGTGCCCGCCCGCGGCGGGATCGGCGGCGAGGCCGGTCAGCACCTCCAGCCAGGCCTCACCGAGACGCTCCACCGCGGCGGGGTCGAGATCCCGGCCGTCGATGGCGAGCCCCAGCCGGGGCCCGTCCGGCGTGTCCTGGACCTCCGCGCCGACCTCCACGGGGTGGGCCAGGATCATGTCCGGACCGCCGCCGAGCGGCCCTTCGCCCGACGGCTGCCATGCCCGGTCCTTGACGGAAAGGCTTGTCCTGCCGAGATAGTTGAAGCCGATCTGCGCGGACGGCGACGCGGCCAGCCTGGCGGCGGTGCCGGGGTTGAGGTAGCGCAGCAACCCGTAGCCGAGTCCGTCGCCCGGGACGGCGCGGATCTGTTCCTTGGCGGTCTTCAGTAGCTGTCCCGCCCCGACCTCGAAGCGGACCGGGTGCACACTCGTGAACCAGCCCACGGTACGCAGCAGGTCCTCGCCGTCGGCGGCCTCACGGCCGTGGCCTTCGACGTCCACCAGCAGCGCTCCACCGGTCCCGCGCAGCCGCGTCACCGCACGGGCGAGACCCGCCAGCAGGACGTCTTGGATCCCGCAGTGGAAGGCTCCGGGCAGCCGGGTCAGCAGGTCGTCGGCCACGTCGCCGGACAGCGTCGAAGACCACGAGTGCGTCTTCCCCGGGCTCAGTTCCACGGCCGGTTCCGCGCCGTCGAGAAGGGCGATCCACTGTGCTGTCTCGGCCACGGTGCGCTCGTCGCGGGCCTGCTCGGCCAGCCTCCGCGCCCACTGCCGGTACGACGTCGTCACGGGTTCGAGAGCGGCGGTGGCGTCTTCGTAGGCCGAGCGCAGATCCGGCAGGATGATTCCCCACGAAACCGCGTCGACGGCCAGGTGATGCGCCACCAGCGCCAACCGGCCCTGACCGGTCTCCGGGGAGTCGATCCACACCGCGCGCAGCATGATCCCTGCCGCCGGGTCCAGCGCGGCCGTCGCCTTGCGGACCTCGCGTTCGGCGGCCTCGTCGAGGTTCTCGGCGATGACCCGCGTCACCAAGGCGGCCGCGTCCACCGCACCCGGCTCGGGCACGATCAGCTGTCCCGTCTCCACCCGTGCCCGCAGCAGATCGTGGGTGTCCAGCACGGCTTGCAGGGCTTTCACCAGCACGTCCTGGTCGAATCCCGGCGGGGTCACGAGGACCCTGGCCTGTGCGAAGCCGGGCCGCACGGCGTTCTCGCCGAGGGCGAGCATCACCGGCGTCATCGGGATCTCGCCGACCCCGCTGTCCCCTGTATCCCCTGTATCCACTGTGGAGGGTGTCGGCCGGTCCTCCTCGGCCAACGCCGCCAGGCGCGCGGGAGTCCGGTGCTCGAACACCAGCCGCGGCGTCAGGGAGATCCCTTCACGCCGGGCGCGGGCGGCCACCTGCATCGACGAGATCGAGTCGCCGCCCAGCTCGAAGAAGCTGTCCTCGACGCCGACCCGCTCCAGCCCGAGCACCTCGGCGAACACTCCACAAAGGACTCGTTCGTCCTCGGTCGACGGCTCGCGGCCTGCCGCCTTCGAGGAGAAGTCCGGTTCGGGCAGCGCCTGGCGGTCCACCTTGCCGTTGACGGTCAGCGGCAACTCGTCCAGCACCAGCATCGCGGCCGGGATCATGAACTCGGGCAGCGTGTCGGCGAGCTGTCCGCGCAGCTGCTCCGCGTCGACGTCCTGTCCCGCTTCGCCGACCACATAACCGATCAGATGCTCATCACGGGCGAGCACCACGGCCTGCGCGACGCCGGGCAGCGCGGCGAGCGCCACCTCGACCTCCCCGGGCTCCACGCGGTATCCGCGGATCTTCACCTGGTCGTCGGCGCGGCCGGCGAACGCCAGCGCGCCTTCGTCCGTCCAGTACGCCAGGTCGCCGGTCCGGTACATGCGCTCGCCAGGAGCGAAAGGATCGGCGACGAACCGCTCGGCCGTCAGCACCGAACGTCCCAGATAGCCTTGCGCCACACCGGCTCCGGCGACGTACAACTCACCGGGCAGCCCCGCGGGCACCGGTCGCAGGAACGCGTCGAGGACGTAGACCCGCCGTCCCGCGAGCGGACGGCCGATCGGCAGCACCGACCCCAGGTCGTCACCGGGTTCGAGCAGCCACCACGTCGCGCACAGCGTGGCCTCGGTGGGCCCGTAGAGATGCCGCACCCGCACGTCCGGGCACGTCCGCCGCACCCGCTCGACCGCCGCGGGCGGCACCGCGTCGCCGCCGGTCAGCACCTCGCGCAGGCCGGCGACCGACTCCGGTGCTTCCTCGGCCAGCACCCGGAAACTCCCGGCCGTCAGGTGCGCGGCCGTGACCCCGGCCGCGACGTGAGCGGCCAGCGCCTCGCCGTCCACAACACCCGATCCGGCGAGCACCAGCCGCGCGCCCGACAGCAGCGGCACCCACATCTCGAACAGGGAGATGTCGAAAGCGTGCGAGGCGTGCATCAGCACGGCGTCGTCCGGGCCGACATCCCAGCCCGGTTCGCCGACCAGCGCCGCGACGTTGCCATGCGACACCGCGACACCCTTCGGCGTGCCGGTCGACCCCGACGTGTACATCACGTACGCGACATCCTGTGCCGTCGCACCGATCGACAGCCGGGCCGACTCCGCGACCACCCGGCGGGTCTCCGGATCGTCGAGGACGATCGGTGCGAGACCGTCGTCCAGCACGGCGTCCCGATGCGCTTCCGTGCACACCACCGCGGCCGGCTCCGCGTCCGCCAGCATGAACTTCACGCGTTCCGCCGGATACGCGGGGTCCAGCGGGAGGTACGCCGCGCCCGCCTTCCACACCGCGAGCAGCGTCGCGATCAGGTCGGGCGATCGGTCCATCACCACGGCGACCCGGTCGCCGCGCCGGACTCCCTTGCCACTCAAGAAACCCGCGAGCCGCTCGGCGCGCTCGGCCAGCTCCCCGTACGACAGCGTCTCGTCACCGGCGACGACCGCGACCGCGTCGCGACGGCTTTCGCTCTGGCGCGCGAACAAGTCCGGTGCCAGCACGTTCGGCCGCGCCTCGGACGACACGCCCCACCGCCCGAGCACCACTTCGCGCTCGGCCTCGCTGGTGACGTCGATGTCGGCGACGGTGAGGTCACCCGACAGCCGGCGCAGCACACCCGTGAACCGCTCGACGATGGCGAGCGCGGCGGCCTGGTCGTAAAGGTCGGTCAGGTAGTCGAGTTTGACGAGCATCGACTCGCCGGGGACGGCGACCAGCGTCAGCGGATAGTGGGCGGCTTCCTGGCCCTGGTTGACGCGAATGCCGAAGGGAGCGGCGGAATCCGGCCCGGCGAGCTCGCGGGGGAAGTTCTCGAAGACGATCAAGGTGTCGAAGCTCGCGCCGGGTCCGGCAGCCTGCTGGATGTCCGCCAGCCCGACGAACTGGTCGGGAATCAGCGCCGACTGCCGTTTCTGCAACTCCGCCAGCATCTCGACGACCGGCGCCGCCCCACGCAACCGCGCGCGCACCGGGACGGTGTTGAGGAACAGCCCCACCATCCCCTCCACCCCGGGCAGATCCGGCGGGCGCGCCGAGACGACCGCGCCGAACACGACGTCAGTCCGGCCGGTCAGCTGCGCCAGCACCAGCGCCCACGCGCCCTGCACCACCGTGTTCAGCGTCAGGCCGTTACCGCGGGCCAGCTCCTCCAGCGATCGCGTGAGATCCGGGGGGAGTTCGACCGTGACACTCTCGGGGACGCCGGGCGCACGTCCCGGATCGGCGGGTGCCACCAAGGTCTGCGCCTCTAGGTCCCCTAGTTCCTTTGTCCAGGCCGAAAGCGCCTTGGTCTTGTCCTGGCGGCTCAGCCAAGCGAGGTATTCGCGGTAAGGCGTCACTTCCGGCAGCTCCGCCGCCGCGTACAGCGCCGACAACTCGTCGAACACGATGGGCAGCGACCAGGCGTCCATGATCGCGTGATGGCAGGTGACCACCAGCCGGTGACGGTCGTCGCCGAGCCGGATCAACGTCAGCCGCAGCAACGGCGCCGTCGCGAGGTCGAACCGCTTCGTCCGGTCCTCCTCGGCCAGCTCGCGCACGGCCTCATCGGTGTCGTCGAGATGGGACAGGTCGATCTCGCGCCACGGCAGTTCCACCTGCCTGGCGATGATCTGCACGGTCTCACCCGATTTACGCTGCCGGAAACAAGCCCGCAGGGAAGCGTGGCGGGCCAGCAATGCCTCCCACGCCGCGCGGAGCCTCGCCGCGTCCACCGGGCCGTCGAGCTCCAGCACCCAGTGTCCGATGTAGACGTCGAGCCCGTCACCGTCGTAGACCGCGTGGAAGACCAGCCCTGCCTGCAACGGCGACAGCGGCCAGATGTCCTCGATCCGCGACTGAGCCATCAATATCTCCCTCGATCAGCGAAGTTCTCCGGCGAACCGAGCTCGAATTCCTCGATCCCGTCCGGCGCGAAGCCGAGGCGCCGACGTCGAACACGGCATGTCCCCCCGCAGAATCGTCACCCGAAGGGGCGGCACGGACAACATGTCCAACGGGCGCTTTTCCTGCGGTGAAAAGCAAAAGGGGTCGTGAGTGGCGATTCGGGTCAGAGCCAAGGGTGGCTTAGTACCTACGTGGGTTCCGGCTGCGGTTGACGCCAGGCCGGTCCGTAGTCGCGGTCCGTGGGGATGTCGTGAAGGGTCCCTTTGAGACGATGAAGGTCTCAAAGGGGCCCTTCACGACCGTGACCTTGCCCGCCCCAGTACATGAAGGACCCCTTCCTTGCGCCTAGGTACAGGAAGGGGTCCTTCACGCGCAGCCGCTGTGACCACTGGTGCACCTGAGGCGAACGTGGCGACGCCCGAGTCCGTGAAGGACTCCTTGAGGGACTCTGGGTCCCTCAAGGAGTCCTTCACGGACCGGCCGCCACCCGGCTCACCCTCAGCAGGTACCTAAGAGAGAGACCGCACCTACACCGAGTCGAACTCGGACTCGAATTCCTCGATCTCGTCCCGCCCCATGTCGACCAGTTCGAAGTCGGCGGCGGGACGGCGGGCCGCGGGGACCTCGTCCGGTTCCTCCCCCAGTTCGACGAACGACGCGAGTCCCGCCGGTGTCCGGTACTCGAACACCTCCCGTGCGCCGAAGGCCATTCCTTCGCGACGGGCCCGCGCCGCCAGCTGCATCGAAGTGATCGAATCGCCGCCCAGCTCGAAGAATCCGTCGTCCGCGCCGACCCGTTCCAGCCCGAGCACGCCGGCGAAGAGCCCGCACAACACCCGCTCGATTTCCGTGACCGGCTCCCGGCCGGAAACGCGTTCACCGAAGTCGGGCGCGGGCAGCGCCTCTCGATCGATCTTCCCGTTCGCCGTCACCGGCCACGCGTCCAGCGCGATCACCGCCGCCGGCACCAGGTGCTCCGGCAGCACCCGGGCGACCTGCTCGCGCAGCCGTCCCGGATGCGTCTCCTGATCGGACACGACGTACCCGATCAACCGTCCGTCACGTGCCACCACCACGGCCTGATCGACGCCCGGCTGATCCGTCAGTACCCCTTCGATCTCCCCCGGCTCCACTCGATAGCCGCGGATCTTGACCTGGTTGTCGGCCCGCCCGGCGAAGACCAGCTCGCCTTCGCCGGTCCGGTACGCCACGTCCCCGGTGCGATACATCCGTTCACCCGGCGCGAACGGATCGGCGACGAACCTCTCCGCCGTCAACGCCGTACGTCCCAGATAGCCCTGTGCCACCCCGGCGCCCGCGATGTACAGGTCGCCCGCGACTCCCGGCGCCGTCGGGCGCAGGAAGACATCGAGCACATACAGCCGCCGTCCGGGCAGTGGCCGTCCGATGGGCAGCAACGGCCCTATCCGTTCACCGGGCTCGATCGGTTTCCACGTCGCGCACAGTGTGGTTTCCGTCGGGCCGTACGTATGCAGGACACGCAGCCGTGGGCAGGCACGCCGAACCCGCTCCACCACGTCGAGCGGCACCACGTCGCCACCGACCGCCACGTCGCGCAGGCCAAGGAAGGATTCCGGCGCCTCCTGCACAAGCGCGCGGAACTGCCCCGCGGTGAAGTTCACCGCGGTGAGACCGTCCGCCACATGGGCGGACAGCCGCTCCGCGTCGACCACGCCCGGCTCGGTGACGATCACCCGCGCACCCGATACGAGCGGCACCCACACGTCGTACAACGACGCGTCGAAGGTGTGCGGAGCGTGCATCAGCACCGCGCCACCGGCCTGGACGCCCCAACCGGGATCCCCGGCCAGCGCCGCCACGCCTCCGTGTGAGATCACCGCGCCCTTCGGGGCACCGGTCGATCCGGACGTGTACATCACATACGCCGGATCGTCCGCCCCGATCGGGACAACGGAGGTCTCGTGGCCGAGAGCGTCGTCCACGACGATCCGCCGATACCCGGGAGGCACCACACCCGAGGTCTCCGCTCGGCACAGCACCACCGCGACGGCGGAGTCGGCCAGCATGTAGGCCACCCGGTCAGTGGGGTAGCCGGGATCGACGGGGACGAAGGCCGCTCCCGCCTTCCAGACCGCGAGCCAGGCCGCCGGCACCTCCGCCGACCGCTCCAGCACCACCCCGACGCGGTCGCCGCGCCGCACGCCCTGCGCCCTCAGCGCCGTCGCCAGCCGACCGGACCACTCGTCGAGCTCACCGAACGACCAGCTCCGGCCCCCGTCCGTCAACGCCGTCGCCTGCGGCGTCCGTTCCACCTGACGGCGGAACAGTTCCACCGCCGACGGCGCGTCCACCGTGTCGTCCGTTTCGTTCCAGCGCCCGACCACCAGCGCGCGGCCGACGTCGTCCAGCACGTCCAGCCTGCCGACGGCCGTCCCCGGCTCCGCGATCATCCGCTTCAGCACCAGGGTGAGCCCGTCCAGCGCCGACTTCGCGACGGAATCGGCGACGACGTCCGCGTGATACTGCAGTTCGATTTCGAGGCTCTCGCCCGGCATGACGCCCAGAGTGATGGCGTACGGCGTCGCCTGGGTGAAGTCCCGCAAAGTCAGGCTGAGCTCGGACGGCGAGTCCGTCGTCTGGCCGGCGTAGTTCTCGAACACGACGATCGTGTCGAAACCCGCCTCGCCCAGTTTCTGGATCTCCGGCAGGCCGAGATGGTGGTGCGCCATCATCTCGGACTGCCTGCCCTGCAAATCCGTCAGCATTCCGAGAACGGACTGTCCACCGTCCAACCGCACCCGCACCGGCACGGTGTTGATGAACAGTCCCACGGTCCGGTCCGCGCCCGGCAGCTCGGCGGGCCGCCCGGAGACGACCGCGCCGAACACCACGTCCCGACGGCGTGCCAGTCTCGCCAGCACCAGCGACCACGCCCCTTGGACGAGCGTGTTGAACGTCAGCCCGTGGCCGCGCGCGAAATCGGCCAGCGCGGAGGTGAACTCCGGCGAGTGGCGGACCACTTCGCTCGCGGGCAGCCCCGGGGCCCTGCCGGGGGTTTCGGGCAGTCCGAGCGCCGATCCGTCGGCGCCGTCCAGCTCCGCGCGCCACGCCGCCTTGGCGGCCTCCTTGTCCTGCTTTCCCAGCCAGGCCAGGTAGTTCCCGTACGAACCAGGAGGCCGCAGCCGCGTCCCGGCGCCGCCCGCCGCGTAGCTCTCGAGGAGATCCGCCTCGATGATCGCCCGCGACCAGCCGTCGATGAGCAGGTGATGGCTCGTGGTCACCAGGCAGTGTTTGTCCGGGCCGAGCCGGATCAGCATCAGCCGCAACAGCGGCGGCCTCGTGAGGTCGAACCGCGTGGCGCGTTCCTTCTCCGCGATCACGCTCGCCTCGGCCAGCGCGTCTTCCTCGGAAAGATCGGACAGATCGCGTTCGGCCCAGGGAAGCTTGACGTCCCGGGGAATGAGTTGGATCGTCTCGCCGTTCTTCCGCCGCTGGAAGCTCGCCCGGAGCGCCGCGTGCCTGCTGACGACGAACTCCCAGGATCTCCGGAATCGTTCCGTGTCCAAGGGTCCGTCGATGATCTGCGACTGCTGGATGAGGTGGATGTCCGGCGCCTCGTCGTCCAAGGAGGCGTGATAGAGCATTCCCGCCTGCATGGGTGAGAGCGGCCAGACTTCCGCCAGTGCCGATCCAGAAGGGGCCGATCCGGAAGTGGTGGTCGAAGTATTCACGATGCCCGGCCTTCGCTGAGTTCCGCTGCTAGTGCTTCGAAGCTCTCGATCTCGTCCTGGTCCAATTCGAGGAGACCGAAATCGGATGCGGTGTGCCCGCCAGCCGCGGGGTCTTCCGCCTGGGAAGCCAGTCCGGACAACACATCCAGCAATTCGCGGACGAGTCGTTCGATCGCGGCTTCGTCGAACGACTCGTCCGACCATTCGAGCATGAGGATCAGTTCCGGCCCGTCCGGCAGATCCTGGACGATCGCGTTGACGTCCAGGCCGTGCGGCACCGGCGTGTTCGCGTCCATCGAGCCGCCGATTTCCCCCGTCTGCCGCCAAGCCCGCACGTCGCTCTCGTCACCGGCGACGAACCGGCCGAGGTAGTTGAACCCGATCCGCGCCGACGGCAGCGCCGCCAGGACCGGCTCGGTCTCGCCGTTGAGATGGCGCAGCAAGCCGTAGCCGAGCCCGTCACCGGGCACCGCGCGCGACTGTTCCTTGACCACCTTCAACAACGTCCCGGCCGGCGAAGCACCGGCCACCACACCGGCGAGGTCGATCCCGGAGACGTCGAGGAGCACGGGATGCGTACTGGTGAACCAGCCGACAGTCCTGGACAGGTCCATGCCCTCGACTGGATGACGACCATGGCCTTCGACGTCCACCAGTACCGTGTCGCGTCCGTCCCATCGGGCCACCGCTCCCGCGAGCCCGGCGAGCAAAACCTCGTGCACCCCGCAGTGGAACACCACCGGGGCCCGCCCGACCAGGACCGACGTTTCGGCCGAAGGCACCAGCCACGACCGCGACCGCACCTTCCCCGCCGGGGTCCGCTCAGTCTGTTCCCCTTGGCCGAGGATCGCTTGCCACGCAGGCAGTTCCGCGACCCGTTCGGCGGAGACCGCCCACTCCTCCAGCAGGCCAGCCCACCGGCGGAACGACACGCCGACCGGCTCCAGTTCCGGTTCCCGTCCCGCCGCCACCGCTTCGCACGCCGCTCGCAGGTCGGATGCCAGGACTCGCCACGAAACCCCGTCGACGACGAGGTGGTGCGCCGCCACGACCAACCGGCCCACCCGGTCCGGTCCGGCGTCCAACCACACAACTTGGACGACCACGCCCGCGGCCGGATCCAGCCGTCCGACGGCTTCCCGCGCCGCTTCGCCGGCGGCTTCGTCCAGCGAACCGCCTTCGACCTTCACGCGGGTGAAGGTCCCGGCCGAGCCGCGCTCGCCGACCACCAGCCGTCCGACGGCAACCCGTGCCCGCAGCATGTCGTGCGTGTCCAGCACCGCCGCCAGGCCTGCGCTCAGCGTCTCTTCCGTCAGGTCCGCGGGAGCGCCCAGCACCATCCACTGCGCGAAGCGCGGAGCCGCGACACCGTCGCCGAACAGCCGCATCACCGGCGTCAACGCCACTTCACCGATGCCATCGGTGGACCTGCCCGGATCCCGCTGGAGAACCAGCGCCACCAGCTGCGCGAGACGTTCGGGCGTCCGGTGCTCGAACACCTGCCGCGGGGTCAGCGACAGTCCGTCGCGGCGCGCACGGGAAGCGACCTGCATCGACGAGATCGAATCCCCGCCCAGCTCGAAGAAACTGTCCTCGACCCCGACCCGCGCCAATCCGAGGACCTCGGCGAACACCTCGCACAGGATCCGCTCGGCGTCGGTGGCGGGCTCCCTGCCGGCCGTCTTCGAAGAGAAGTCCGGCTCGGGCAACGCTTTCCGGTCGATCTTGCCGTGCGGCGTCAGCGGCAGGACATCCAGCGCCATCACGGCCGCGGGCACCATGTACGCGGGCATCCGCTCCGCGAGACCCTTCCGGAGCTCCTCCGGATCGACGTCACCCGGCGACACGTAGGCCACCAACCGCCCCTCGCGGACGGTCACCGTGGCCTGGGTGACCTGAGGATGGTTGGACAGCGCGAACTCGATCTCACGCGGCTCGACGCGGAACCCGCGGATCTTGACCTGGTCGTCGGCCCGGCCGGCGGACACCAGCTCACCCTGCTCCGTCCAGTACGCCAGATCACCCGTCCGGTACATGCGCTCACCGGCGACGAACGGATCGGCGACGAAACGCTCGGACGTCAGTGCCGCGCGCCCGAGATAGCCCCGTGCCACCCCGATCCCGGCCAGGTACAGCTCACCGACGACCCCGTGCGGCAGCGGGCGCAGGAACGCGTCCAGCAGATAGCCGCGGACACCGGCGATCGGCCCGCCGAACGGGATCACCTCTCCGTGCGGCGCGAGCGGCATGCTCACGGTCGCGCAGATCGTGGTCTCGGTGGGCCCGTAGGCGTTGAGCATCCGGCGGTCGGCCGACAGCCGGTCCACCAGGCCCGGCGGGCAGAGTTCACCCGCCGCGGTCACCGTTTCGACCCCGTCCGGGAACACGTCGACGGTGGCCAGCACGGACGGCGGGGCCTTCACATGCGTGACGTCCCACCGTTCCAGCGTGTCGCTCAGCGAAGCCTGCGGCGGCAGATCCTCGTCCGGCGGCATCACCAGCGTCGCTCCCGAAAGCAACGCCATCATCACCTCGGAGACGATGGTGTCGAAGCCGAGCGCCGCGAACTGCAGGACGCGGGACGACGGTGTCACGGCGAGGCGTTCGATATGCGCCATCGCCAGGTTGCCCAGGCCCGAGTAGGTGACGATGACGCCCTTCGGCGTTCCCGTCGATCCCGACGTGTAGATCACGTACGCCGCGTCGCGCATGCCGACGTGCGGCAGGACCGCGCTCGGAGCGTCCGCCAGGTCCAGTTCGTCGAGCACGACGACCCGGTCCGCGAACTCCTCCGGCACCGCTCCGCGTGTCTTTCCCTGGCACACCACCAGCATCGGATCCGCGCTGCCGAAGATCAGCTTCACGCGCTCGGCCGGATACGCGGGGTCCACCGGGACGAAGACGCCGCCCGCCAGTGACACGCCCAGCATCCCGATCAGCCACCACGCGGACCGTCCGGCCACCAGCCCGACCCGGCGCTCCCGCTCGACCCCGGCCGCCCGCAGGACGGCGCCGAACTTCGTCGCCCGCTCCCACAGTTCCGCGTAGGTCAGGTCGCCCTCGCCGTCGGAGACCGCCACGGCGTCCGGCCGTTCGGCCGCCATCCGCCCGATCAGCGACGGCAACGGCTCGCCGTCGAGCAACGCGGGTTCCCAGCGCGGCAACGGGATCTCGCCCAGATCGGTCCGCCCGACGAGAGCGGACGGATCCTCGACGACCGCGCCGAGGGCACCGACGAACCAATCCAGCATCCCGTCGGCGACGGCTTCGTCGATCTGCCCGCGCCAGTAGGCGAGCTGGATCCGGAGCCGCTCCCCCGGGATGACACCGACGGTCACCGGGTAGTGCGTCCCCTCGACCGTGCCCAGATACGTGAACTGGTCGGCGAAGTCCCGCGGATAGTTCTCGAACACCAGCAGCGTGTCGAACATCGCGCCGGGTCCGGCCGTCTTCTGGATCTCCGTCAGCCCCAGATGCTGATGCGGCATCAAAGCCACCTGACGGCGCTGGAGCGCGGCGAGCATGTCCACGACCGTTTCCCCGCCGTCCAGCGAGACCCGCACCGGGATCGTGTTCATCATGAGCCCCGGCATCGACTCGACGCCGGGGAGTTCGGCGGGACGGCAGGCGACCGTGGTGCCGAACACCACGTCGGTCCGCCGCGCGAGCCGCGCCAGCACCAGCGCCCACGCGCCCTGCACCACCGTGTTCAGCGTCAACCCGTGGTCACGAGCGAAATCGGTCAGCCGGGTATAGAGCTCCCGAGAAAGATGGGTGACGCGGTAGTCGTATTCCGCCGCGGTGTCCGACTTGGCGACCAGCGCCGGCACCTCGATGTCGGACAGTTCGGCCTGCCACGCCGCGCGAGCCGAGTCCTTGTCCTGCCTGTCCAACCAAGCCAGATAGTCGCGATACGAGGCGGCCGTCCGGTCCGGGAACCGGCCATCGGCGGTGTACGCCTCCGACACCTCGTTGAGGAGCACCGCCACCGACCAGCCGTCGGTCAGGATGTGGTGATTGACGACCAGCAGCCGGTGCCGGTCCTCACCGACCCGGATCAGCACGAGCCGGAACAACGGCGCCTTGGCGAGATCGAACCTGTCCCGCTGTTCCGCCGCGGACAGCGCCTTGATGGCCTCTTCAGTGTCGTCGATATCGCTCGTACCGGTCAGATCGACCTCGCGCCACGGCAGCTCGACGCGTCCGGCGACGGCCTGCACCGCCTTGCCCGACGCGAGCCGGTGGAAGGTGAGCCGAAGCTCGGCGTGCCGGGCGAAGACCGCCTCCCACACCGATCGCAACCTGGCCACGTCCAGCGGACCGGTCAGCTCCACGATCCACTGGGTCTGATAGATGTCGGGACCCTGGTCGTCGAGGGTCGTCTGGAAGAGCAGTCCCGCCTGGAGCGGCGCCAGCGGCCAGACCTCCACCGCGTCCGGGACCGCGGCAGCCAGTTCCGCCTCGTCTTCCGGGGTCAGCTCGATCAGGGGGCCGTCCGCGGGTTTCCCGGTTTGGACGGTGCTCGCCACGGCGGCCAGCCGCGCGGGGGTCTGCTCCCCGAAGATCTGAGCCGGCGTCACCAGCAGGCCGGCTTTGGCCGCACGGGCCGCCACGCGCACCGCGAGGATCGAGTCCCCGCCCAGCTCGAAGAAGCCGTCGTCGACCCCGGCCCGCTCGGTGCCGAGCACCTCGGCGAACAGTCCACAAAGGACACGCTCCGCCTCGGTGGCGGGCTCGCGCCCGTCGGCCTTCGCGGTGAAGCCTGGTGCGGGCAACGCCGCCCGGTCCACCTTGCCGTTGCCGGTCAGCGGCAGCGCGTCGACCGTCATCACCACGGCCGGGACCAGGTATTCCGGCAGCACCGCCGCGAGCCGTTCGCGAACGAGAGCCGGTTCCACGTCCGCCACCACGTAACCGATCAGGCGGCCGTCGATCGGCACCACGACGGCCTCGTGGACGTCCGGCTGCGCGGTCATCGCCGCTTCGACCTCGCCGGGTTCGATGCGGAACCCGCGGATCTTCACCTGGTCGTCGACGCGGCCCGCGAAGAGCAGCTCACCGTCCGGTGTCCACTTCGCCAGGTCGCCGGTCCGATACATCCTCTTGCCCTGCGCGAACGGATCCGCCACGAATCGCTCCGCCGTCAGCCCCGGCCGGTCGAGGTAACCGTCGGCCAGACCGGCACCGGAAAGGTAGAGGTCGCCGACCACGTCCGGCGCCACCGGCCGCAGCGTTCCGTCGAGCACCCAGGCCTCGCGGCCGGGCAGCGGACGGCCGATCGGCAGCACCGAAACCGGCTCGTCGTGCGGTTCGAGCACGTGCCACGTGGCGCACAACGTCGTTTCCGTCGGCCCGTACAGATGCCGGATCCGGGCACCGGGCGCGGCCATCCGGACGCGCTCCACCGCGTGCGCGGGCACCAGGTCCCCGCCGGTCAGGATCTCACGCAGACCCGCGAACGACTCGGGTGCTTCCTCCGCCACCGCACGGAAACTGCCCGCGGTCAGATGCGCCCGCGTCACCCCGCCCGCGACCGCCTCCCGCAGCCGTCGCGCGTCCACGGGTCCCGGCTCGGCGATCACCACCCGGGCACCGGACACCAGCGGCACCCAGATCTCGCACAGGGACGCGTCGAAGGAATGCGGCGCGTGCATGAGCACCGCGTCGTCGGGTTCCATCCCCCAGCCGGGGTTCCCCACCAGTTCCGCGACGCTGGAATGCGGGACCGCGACACCCTTCGGAGTGCCCGTCGAACCGGACGTGTACATCACGTACGCCAGGTCTACCGGGCGCGCCGGGATGACCGGGGCGCCGACTGTGCTGTCCGCTTCATCCGTGACGACGAGCGATTCAGCCCCTTCCGGAACGCGATCGCGCGTCGCGGCCGAGCACAGCATCAGCGACGCGCCCGAATCCGCCACCATGAACGCCACGCGCGGCGCGGGATACGAAGCGTCCACCGGGACGTACGCCGCACCCGCCTTCCAGACGGCGAGCAGCGCCACCAGCAGATCCGCCGAGCGGTCCAGCATCACCGCGACCCGGCCGCCGAGGCCGGCGCCCCGGCCGGTCAACCGCGCGGCCAGCCTGCTCGCGAGGTCGTCGAGTTCCCGGTAGGTGAGGATCCGCTCCCCGTCGACAACGGCCACCGCGCCGGGTGCCCGGTCCACCTGCCTGGCGAAGAGAGCCGGCACGGTCAGTGCGGCCTGCGCTGCGGAACTCATCGTCATCCCCCACGAACCGCGTGCCGCACCGGCTCGGGCTCGTCGTCGAACCCGGCCCCGTCACTTTCCGGCCGGGCTCCGTTCCGGTCCGGCCTGGCGAACTGCGTGTGATACAGCTCCGCGTAAAGACCGCCCTCGGCCAGCAATTCCTCGTGTGTCCCGCGCTCCCGGACCAGCCCGCCGTCGATCACCAGGATCTGATCTGCCTCACGGATCGTGGAGAGCCGGTGGGCGATCACCAGCGAGGTACGGTCGCGCAGAGCGGTCTTCAGTGCCCGTTGGACAGCGGCCTCCGACTCGGAGTCCAGATGAGCGGTCGCTTCGTCGAGCACGACGATCGCGGGCGCCTTCAGCAGCAAGCGGGCGATGGCCAGTCGTTGCTTCTCCCCACCCGACAAGCGATAGCCGTGATCGCCGGTGATGGTGTCCAACCCGCCGGGGAGGGATTTGATCAAGTCCCAGATCTGGGCACCTTCACACGCCTCGATCAACTCGTCCTCGGTCGCGGTGGGGCGAGCGTAAAGCAGGTTCTCCCGGATGGAGTCGTGGAAGAGATAAGTGTCCTGGCTGACCACCCCGACGGTTTCACGGAGCGAATCGAAGGTGAGATCCCGCAGGTCGTGGTCACCGACGCGCACGACCCCGGAAGTCGGGTCGTACAGCCGGGACACCAAGTGGGTGAGGGTGCTCTTCCCCGCCCCGGAAGGGCCGACGAGCGCGGTGAGGGTCCCCGCCGGCACGTGGAAGCTGACGCCGCGCAGGACCTTCGCCGTCCTTTGCCCGCTTTCCCGTTCGGCCCGCACGTGCTCCAGCGACGGCAGGGAAACCTCGTCCGCGGTGGGATAGCGGAACGACACGTCGTCGAATCGGACGTCCGGTGTCCTGTTCCTGGCGAGCGCGACCGCGTCGGGGCTTTCCTTGATCAGCGGCTTCAGGTCGAGCAGCTCGAAGACCCGGGAAAAGGCCACCACCACGGTCAGCGCGGACTCCTGCATCCCGGACAGCTGGGTGATCGGCCCGAACAGCCGTCCCAGCAGGGTCGCGATGGCGACCAGCGTGCCGAGCTGGAATACCCCGGCGATCACGAGCCCACCGCCGACCCCGTAGACGAGCGCCGTGGCGAGCGAGGCCATCAGCGCCATGATGACGAAAGCCATCCGGCCGTACACCGACAGGCGGACACCGATCCCGCGGATCCGTCCGGCGCGGGCTTCGTAATCGGCCTTCTCCTCCGCCGGACGGCCGAAGAGCTTGGAGAGCATCGCCCCCTGAACGTTGAACCGCTCCTGAAGAAGCCCGCCCAGAGAGGAGTTCGCCTCCATCAGCCGCCGGGTGTGCCGCTGGATCAGCCTGCCCCCGTAGACCCAGGGCACGAGGAAGACCGGGATCAGCACCAGCGAGACGAGGGCGACGAGCCACGAAAGGTAGAACATCGAGGCCAGCACCAGCACGATCGTGACCGCGCTGGTCGCCGCCATCAGCACGGAACTGAACGCCTGCTGCGCCATGACCAGTTCCGTGTGCAGCCTGCCGACCAGCACGCCGGTCTGGGTACGGGTGAAGAACGCGATCGGCAAGCGCCGGACATGGTCGATCGCCTGAACCCGGAGGTCGTAGGTGACCCCCTGCCCGATCCGCCCGGAAATGTAGCCCGACACCAGTGCCAGCAGCGCGCCCACCACGGCGAGTCCGGCGGCCAGCGCGGCCATCGAGACCACGGTCCCGAGGTCGTTCTCGAGAATGCCGCCGTCGACCAGTTCCTTCAGCAGCAAGGGGGTCGCGACGATGATCAACGACTCCAGTGCGGCGACGAGGAAGAAGAGCGCCACCTTTCCGATATGCGGCCGGAAGTACGAGAGCACCCTGCGCAGGGTCCCCGGCCGGATCCTGGTCTGCCAAGGATCGGGGTCGTCATCGCTCTTCTTCACCCCCCCGAAGCGCATCACTACGTCCATACAGGCACCCCTCTCACACGCGAAGTCGGCGATCTCAATCGTGCTGAATCGTGTCGTTGTCCACGAGTGGGCGCGGGCGAACATCCGCGGCACCGGGATCACCGTTCGTTCCCGCACCGTCCACAAGGGACTACCCCGGGGAAACCGGTGTTCCGGGAATCCTGGCGTGGCCGCACACCCCGCGCCGCAGCAGCTCCGTCAGCTCTTCGAGATCACCGGACCGCAACGCCGAAGCCGCCGTGACGAGTTCCGCCGCGATCCGTTCGAGCACGTCTGCCACCGGCACCGCGTTCCCGGCGAGGATCATCCGCCACAGCAGGGGATTCCCGGCGGCGATACGAGTCACGTCGCGCAGCCCCTGCCCCGCCAGGCCCAGCGTGACGTCGTCACCGGCGGACAGGCTCGCCGCCACCGCCGAGGCCACCACGTGCGGCGCGTGCGACACCAGCGCCACCGCCGTGTCGTGTTCGCCCGCGCCCACGGTCACCGCCTTCGCCCCGCATATCGACACCAGGTCACGGACGAGCCGCACCGCGTCCGTTTCCGTCTCGCCGCCGGGACAGAGCGCCCAAGGACGGCCCGAGAAAAGGTCGGCACGGGCCGCGGCCGGGCCGGATCGCTCCCGGCCGGCGAGCGGATGTCCCGGCACATAGGAAGTCTGGTCGCAGCCGAGCCGCACCGCGTCGGCGATCGGGCCCGCCTTGACACTGGCCACGTCGGTGTACGCCCGCGCGACCTGCTGCTTCTGGAGGTCCGCCAGCCGCTCCCCCACGAGCTGCGGCGGCACGGCGATCACCGCGAGGTCCACTTTCTCGCCGGTCCACTCCTCACCGGCTCCGAGCTCCACAGCCAGCCGGAGGGCGAGCACGTCGACGTCGGTGAGGCGAACCGCCACGCCCTTGTCACGCAGGGCCAGTGCGACCGAGGTGCCGATCAACCCGGTACCGACTACGAGCGCCTTCTCGATGGTCACCACTACTTCTTAAGCCGCACGACGAGCGCTGTCGAGCGACCGGCCTTGGCACCGCCCGAGCGGACGACTATCCACTATGGACTTGCCGGGTCCGCCCCGCCTCGCCGAAGGTCGCGAAAGGGGACTTTCTCCGCCTGACGCACGGAGAAAGCCCCCACCGCAAGTCGCTCACCGTCGAACGATCACCTGGCGGCCAGATCGGTCGCCCGGCTCTCCAGGTGATCCGCGAAACCCGCCCAGACCCGAGCGTGGTCCCTGGCGAACCCGGCGACCACTCCATACAGATGCGGCGGGACACCGCGCAGGATTCTTTCCCATTCCTGCCCGTCGATGGAATGCATGGCGAGCATGCGCAACAGGATCCGGCCGACTTCGCTCAGCCGCAGGGCGGGATCGGCCTTGAGCCGCTCCAGCACGACGATTCGCTCTCGATCAAGGGACTGCCCCAGATCGGATTCGGTCAGGCTCAGTGAATGCGGTTTGGTCCGCAATTTCCTGCTCCCGTCCGGGGTCGGGCTCTCACCGCGCTCCAACCGGCCCCGCACGTCGCGAACCGTCTCCGGGGAGATGCCGACCTGTTTGGCGACCTGCCTGAGCGAAAGGCCGGGGTCATTGCGAATGAGGTCGGCCGCGAGTCTTCGCCGCTCCGAACTGTCGACGGGGCGGATACGTCCGTCCCGCCCGATCCTGGCGTCGTTTCCCCCCTCGCCGCCACGTTTGCGCAGGTCCGCCACCGTGCCGGCGGAGATGCCGGTCACCGAGGCGACCCGCCGGTCGGACCATTGCGGATGAGTCCCGATGATCCGGACAGCCGCCCGTTTGCGGTCCGCGAGCGAAAGCGGCAGACCATGCCGGATATTCGCTTCCACGGCCAAGACGAAGGCGTCGGATTCGGTCCCCTCGATGAACTTTGCCAGAATTTTCGTATCACCGCGAACTCGTGCCGCCGTCAATCGGTGCAGGCCATCGACCACCTGCATCGTTGAACGGTGAACAAGAATAGGCGGAAGCTCCCACTCTGCCGACAAGAGCATCTCGACATGCTCCGGATCCTCGCCCGAAGTTCTCGGCGAGTACACGGAAGACAGTCTCGACAGCTCGATTTCGACGACCGGGAGAGCGGATAGGTCAACTCTCGTCGGATCCACCTAGCCCCCATTGAATCTCTTATTCGTCAACTTTCAGACATGACACGGAGCCTCACCGTCCAACCGCTCAGCATCGATGGTTGGACATCGCGATCCCGTCCAGCGTCAACTTCGGTGACACGGCGGGTCCCCTCGACGGTGAGGATCCCTCGAACACCACCGGCGGACCCGGATACGCGGGCCGCCACGGCCTCCCCGATGGCCGGTGGCAGTGCACTGTCCACAAGACATCCGCTCGACGACATCGATCGGCGAGGCCGCACCCGGGCAGCCCGACAAAGCCGATACCTGCCGCAGCGCGAGGTCTCGGGACGTATTTCCGATCTAGCGTTCTCGGCTCCAGCTTAGATCAGCGGTCACCGACCGGAACCCATGACAGCCTCTTGGTCGCGAGTCAACATCGCCCCCCTCGATCCCCAGTAGTGCGAACCCTGCCAGCCCCAGTGAGTCCGCACGAGATCAGCATGGCACGGTCAATCCTTGGCGTGCAATTGACGAATAGTGTGATTTCCGCAGTGCGAGCACCGCGCAAGATCAATATTCGAAGTCCGCACTCGGTATTGACTCGGTCACCTGCCACGGCTACGGCACTCTGGCTCATACCGGCCAAGGGGCCGATAGCTGGGCTGTTCGCGGAAATTGCTACGCCATTCGCGGGACCACCGCTATTCGTAGGATGATCACAGCGCGCGTCGGCGGCGTCCCGTTCTTTGTCACTTGTTCACACGAATGGCGGAGCCTGGCTTCCCGCATGATCGCCGCCGCGCACTCGCGAGGAAGACACGCTACGTGAGCGAGAATGTGCCGGACGCACACGCCGATACGGGCTGGAATGAAGCCGATCCCGAGTCGCGAGGGAACTGGCGGAAAGAAGAATGCCGCGGGCGCCATAGGGCACCCGCGGCATCGCGATCGTCCGGCTCGCGCCGACGGAGGGCGGTCAGCGTGCCCCCTCCGGGGCGCTGTCCACGTCGATGACCTCGGTCGGCGCGAATCCGGCTACTCGATGGGAAAATCGAAATACGTGTCCGGGTAAGGCTCGTCCTTCAGGCTGTAGTGCCACCACTCGCACTCGTACGCGTTGAAGCCCGAACCCTCCATGACAGCGCGGAGGTGTTCACGGTTCTTCGTCGCTTCTTCCGTGACCCCCGCTGCCCCGTGATGCGAGACGACGTCCATCAGGTCGTGGTCGCCACCCATCTCGGCGAGCTCACCGGTGTCCAGGTGGTACAGCGTCAGATCCACCGTGCTGCCCCGGCTGTGGCCGGACTTGGTGGCCACGTAACCCTGTTCGAACATCTGGGGCCGCTCGATGTTCGGGTAGTGCCTGGACTTCTTCCGGCCGTCTTCGGGCTCTTCCGCCCAGCGCATGAACCGGTCCACGGCGCGCTGCGGACGGTAGCCGTCCCAAAGGAGCAGACCGAAGCCGAGCCCCTCGGCCCTGTCCCGCGCCTTCTCCAGCGCCGCGCAGAACGCCCGCGTGCCGGCGATCCGGTTCACCAGGTAGCCGTCCACCGGCTTGCCGGTGAAGTTGTCCCACGTGGCGTACTTGGCGTCCCAGCGGATCCCGGAGACGACCTCGTCGACGAAGACGAAATCATCCTTCATTCGTCACGGCCCGCCAGCGTCAGGTTCACCAGCCGGTCGATCACGTCGCCGAGCGAGAGGCCGGCGGCGTTCATCATGCGCGGGTAGCGGCTGTAGGAGGTCAGGCCGGGCAGGGTGTTGACCTCGTTGAGCACCACGCTCCCGTCCTCCTTGAGGAACAGGTCGACCCGCGCGAGGCCGCGGCAGCCCAGTGCGCGGTAGATGACCTTCGCGGTCTCCTGGACAAGGTCACGCGACTCGTCCGGGATGTCCGCGGGAACGATGAAGCTGGAGTTCTCGGAGCCGGTCTCGGGGCTCTTCTCCTGGTGGATCTTGAAGAAGCCGTGGGTCAGCGCGACCCGGTCGACCTCGCCCGCGAAGAGGTCCTCGTCGTTGCCGAGGATCGAGCAGCCGATCTCGCTGCCGACGACGGCCTCTTCGATCAGGACCTTCGCGTCGTACTGGCGCGCCTCCGCCAGCGCGGCGGGCAGCTCTTCCTTCGCGGAGACCTTGCTGACGCCGAACGACGAGCCGGAGCGGGCGGGCTTCACGAAGACCGGGTAGTTCAGCTCATCCGCGTCGACGTCGTTGTCCGGCGTGACGATGTAGAAGTTCGGCGTCGCGATCCCCGCGCCGCGGACGACGGAATAGGTGAGGGCCTTGTCGATGCACATGACCGAGCTCGGGAGGTCGCAGCCGACGTAGGGGATGCCGGAGATCTCCAGCAGGCCCTGCATCGCACCGTCTTCGCCGAACTTGCCGTGCAGGACCGGCAGCACCACGTCGAGGGCGATCGTCTCGTACTTGCCCTCGTCCAGGACGAGCAGCCCGTGCATACCGCGGTCCGGCGACAGCACGGCGGGACGGACGTTCCCGCTCTCCCAATCCTCGGCGGGGCCGTCGCACAGCATCCAGGCACCGCTCTGGGTGATCCCGATGTAGAACGGCTCGTACTTCTCGAGGTCGAGGTGCTTCTGGACCTCGCGCGCAGATTTGATGGAGATAGGATGTTCTTCGGAAAGACCGCCGAACAGAATTCCGATTTTCAACCTATCCATGCTACTTCCCGCTTTCGAATTGGAGACAATTGATGATGGAGTTTTCGATGGTGTCGCTCAGCGCGTGGTCCGTGTAATAGGCGGTATGCGGGCTGATGAGCACGTTCGACAGTTTTTCCAACCGCAGCAACGTCTTGCTCTCTATGGGCTTGTTCCGGCAGTCGGCGTAGAAGATCCCTTCCTCGCCTTCGAGGACATCCAGCGCCGCGCCGCCCAGTTTGCCGCTTTCCAATGCCGAAATGAGGGCTTCGGTTTCGATGAGCGGACCACGTCCGGTGTTGATGATGTACGCGCCGTCCTTCATCCGACCGATGTTCTTCCGGTCGAGAAGATGATAGGTATCCGTGTTGAGCGGCACATGGAGCGTCACGATATCGCTCTGCTCCAGCAATTCGTCGAGCGGGACGTAATCGGCCGACGCGGTGAGGACCGTGTCGTAGGCCAGCACCCGGCAGCCGAAACCACGCAGCCGGTCGAGGACCGCGACACCGATCCGCCCGGTTCCGACCACCCCGACGGTCAGATCGCGCAGCTCTTTCCCGCGCACCTCGTCCAGCCGGTAGTCGTGGACCTCGGTGCGGAGGACGATGGACTTGGCGTTCCGCACGGCCATCAGCATCAGCATCAGCGTGAAGTCGGCGACGCTGTCGGGCGAGTAGGCGACGTTGCCGACGGTGATACCGACGCTCGCCGCGTATTCCACATCGATGTGGTTGAAGCCGATGCTCCGCGTGGAGATGTATTTCACGCCCGCTTCGCCGAGCGCGAGAAGAATGGAATTCGTGACCTTGGTCTTGTGACCGATGCTGATGCACCTGTTTCCGGAGACCAGCCCGATATTGGCCTCGGATACCGGTTCCTCGACAATGGTCGGCATTATGCCGAAACGAGGAGCCATCTCCCGGAACAAGGCGGCCTCGTCCTGTCCGCATCCATAAATGGTGATTCCCCTCGCCAACACGGCCGAGGAGGCGGACGCCAGCGATCCGGTGCGGGGGGCAGCTGATCGCGCTGGTTCGCTGTAGGTCATGCCCGACATTGTAGGCAGCGCGATGAGGCGGTCTCTTATGGGGTTTTCGATGGCCCGACAATAAGTTACCAACTGGTAGCGCCGAGTGCACGACTTGTCGTTCACCTGCGCCGCGACCGCTCTATCCCAGATCTTGCCCGCCCGGCACAGGTGCCGAAACCATCCCGTGACGGATGCCACAGAGCCACTCCGAGACGAGGTCCGCGAGCTCCTCCGGAGCGTCCCTGGCGACGAGGTGACCCGCCGCCGGAACGCGGACGACGGTGACCCGCCGGTTGGCCGCGCGAAGACGGCGCACATCGGCTTCGCCAAGGGGCGATCCCTGCCCGCCGCGCACCACCAGGATTGGCATGTCCAGGGCCCCGGCCGTGGCGAGCAGGGCGGCCCCCGATCCGAGGACGTCCTCCACGATTCGGGTGTAGCGGTCGGCGAGTCCGTGGAAATCGAGCCACGAACGCGCCCTGGCCGGTTCGAGGTCGGGCACTACATCCACGAGCACGAGTCCGCCCGCTCGCTTCGCGACGGCGGGGTCCGCGAGGGCGGCGATGGCGGCCAGTCCACCGACCGAGGCGCCCACGAGGACGATCGGCGCGGGCTGGCTCCGGACCATCTCGGCCACGTCGCCGGCCAGTGCCCGGAGCGTGGTCGCCTGGCCGGAACTGTCCCCGTGACCTCGCAGGTCGAAGGCCACCGACCGGAAGCCGCGCCGGGCCAGCACCGCGGCGACCGGCACCCAGACCGCACGACGTTCGCCGCCCGCGTGGAGCAGCAGGACCGTCGGGCCGGTGCCGGTCACCGTGCCCCGCAGGGTCACTTCGCCCAGGTCAAGACGGATTTCAGTGGTCACGAACCGAGTCATGGCAGCCTCCCCAGTTACCTTGGCCTCTCAAGGTAACGCAGCTACCTTGGCATATCAAGGTACGATGCCGATCGTGACGACACCCCGAGCACGACGGTCACCCGAGGAGGCCCGGCGGTTGATCCTCGACGCCGCGGCTTCGCTGCTCAGCGAGTCCGGCGTCGCCGCCGTCCAGATGCGCGCCGTGGCCGCACGGGTCGGCATGACCGACGCCGGCGTCGCCCACCACTTCGGCAACCGCGAAAAGCTGCTCGCCGAACTCCTCCGCCACGGCGGCCGCCGCCTTCGCGACGCACTTCGCGATCTCCTCGCGAGCTGGCTGGACCACGACGCCGACCTGCTCGAATTCGTCGAAGCCCTCCACGCGCTGTACCGGAACGGCTACGGCGAGCTCGCGGTGGCGCTGCATTCGGCGGGCTGGCGCGACCCAGGCAGCGGAATGCTCGACCCGGTCGTCGATGCCCTCCACCGGCTTCGGCCGCCCGGCAGCCCGCTCGACAACACCCGCCTCGCCGTCGCCGCCCTGCACCAGGCGATGGCCACGGAGGCCCTGTACGGAAGCGATTTCCGGCGCAGCGCCGGAATCGCCGGAGCCGCGGCGGACGATTCGGCCGCCCAGGTGCGCTGGTGGGCACGCCAGCTCCACCTCGCGCTCGGGCTCGAGCCCGATGACCAGGCGGGCGTGATGGCCGGTCCGTGAAGGCCTCCTTGAGGGACTCTGGGTCCCTCAAGGAGGCCTTCACGGACCGCCAGGTCGCCACATGCGCCTCAAGTTTCACACCCAAAGGGCGTGACGGACCCCTTCACGTACTACCGGCAGCCCGCCTGACCCGGAACTCGCGTGATCAGAGGCGCGACACGCGTGTCCAGACGGACATCACACGGCAATACCCGCTCACAGCCGAGTTCCGCCCCCAATCACGCGAGTTCCGCCCCCAATCACGCGAGTTCCGCCTCTGATCACGCGAGTTCCGCCTCCAATCACGTATGTGACGTGCGGGATCACGCGTCGCCCGAGTACATGAAGGACCCCTTCACGGCGCTAAGCGCAATGAAGGGGTCCTTCATGTACTCCAACGATCCGCTAAGTCAGCGGAGCCCCTGCGAAATCAGCTCGCCAAGACCTTCGACGTCGCCGAGCGCTGCTCGCAGCTCGGCGGCGTACTCTTCGGCCCCGGCGCGCAGACCCCGTTCGAGGACGCCCACGGTGTCGAACGCCTCGAAGTCCCCACCGCTCAACGCGGCGACGGATTCCTTGACGACGGCCCCCAGCAACAGCTCCGGCGGCACCACCGGCGTTCCTTCCAGCGGCCAGACGAGATCGTCGAGCACAGCCTGCCCGCCGACCTCGCGGACCAGGCCCGCCGCGGTGATCCCCGGCACCCGGAACCCTTCCGGCAACACCGCGCGAACGCTCAGGTTGCGGGAAAGCCAGTGCAGCAGCTGCGCGTTCACCTCCACCTTGACCGGCTTCGGCGTCAACCACAGCGTGAGATTCACGTAGAACTCGGTGAGGCGGTCGAGCACCTCGCCGCCTTTCTCGAAACCCCACAGGTTGAGGTCGAAATAGTGATGCCAAGTGGCGTCGGCGACGATTCGCCCGACCCCGGCGGCCGCACCGTCGTACACACTGGACACGCCGTAGACCTGCCCGTTGCGTTTGTCGGTGCCGTGCGCGACGATCTCGGGCTTCGGCTGGCCGACGGGCCCCGACGGCCACACGTCCGACGGGAATTGCCCGGGAATGAGCAGCTGCCCCTCGTGCATGTGGTCGGGGAAGACGGTGATCGGTCCCCGTCTGCCCTGGAACAACGGATGCGGTCTGCCGAACCGCTTCCGCAGGATCAGTTCCTGCGGGTACGGGTCGAGATCGTTCGGGATCGGGTTGTCGATGTCGCTGCCCCACGGATCCGGCTGGTGGGTGTTGTGGCTGAATTCGATACTCGCGTCCGGCCGGTCGTTCCACACCCGCAGCTCACCCGCGCGCGGGACCCGGTGCCCCAGCGCTCGCCCCAGGTTCAGGTAGTCGGGCAGTGACGGATCCGCTCCCGGCGGGCGCGGATTCGAGTGGTCACCGGAGATGAGCACGCCACCACCGGCGTCCATCCAAGCCCGCAGCGCCGCGACCTCGGCGTCCACGAGTTCGTTTTCCGGCTCCCCCGGCATAGTGGACTGCAGGATGCCGAAGAACCACACCTGCTCGTATCCGCCGAGAACCTCGGAAGTGAGTTTCCTGGCGGCGTGCCCGCCCTGGTGCCGATTGATCAAATCGATCTCGAATTCGGCGAAGAAAGGCTGATTCGCCAAGAGCAGATCGCGGACGATTCCCAATGAGAAGCCGCCGTTACCGGTGAATCCGACCAGGTCCGTGTAGAACAGGATTCTGATCTTCGGCTTGGCGACCGGACTGACTTGATCGGCGACAATACGTTCGTCGAACATTTATTTCCCCCTTGTGTGAAGCACCATGCCGTCTCCCCGACGGTGCTGTCCCTTCCACGTATACCGGAACTTCCGCCCACGGCGCGGGCACCGGCACGGCGGCTGAGGAATCAGGGAGAATGGCGTTCGAGGGTTACGAATTCGGCGGGCACCTTGCTGCAAGGATGCGGGGATGGGTTACCGGACCTGGATGCGGTACTTCACACCGTCCGCCGTGCACCGACGGCTGGGCTTGGTGTGCCTCGGTGTCGGGCTTCAGCACGGCGCGCTGCCCGTCGTGGGGCCACGCGTGCTCGACCATTACGTGGCCGTCGTGGTGTCCAAGGGACGCGGGTGGTTCGCCGTCGCGGGCGGGGAACGACAGGAGGTCGTCGCGCCCGCCCTGCTGTGGCTCGTTCCCGGCGTCGGGCACCATTACGCGCCCGATCCCGCGCACGGCTGGGAAGAGTGTTTCGTCGATTTCGACGGCAGCGCCGTGGACGCCTACGTGGAACTCGGTTACGTCACGCCGGAGATCCCGGTGGTGCCGCTGGGCGACGTCGAGGCCGTCCGCGACATCGTGAGCCGGATCGTGCGCTGCGCGCGAGGCGGCAGCCCGCTGGCCCAGGTCGACGCCTCCGCGGCGGTGCACCATCTGCTGGTCGCGCTGCGCCGGGCCGCCGCCGTCGGCACCCCCAGCGGCGGTTCCCTGCTGGAGGCGCTGGCGCACGACGCACTGCTGCCGATCAGCGTCGCGGAGATCGCGGCCCGCCGCGGCATGACGCTGCCCGAACTGCGCACGGCCGTGCGCCGCAGCACCGAAACCGGGTTGAAGGACCACCTGCTGACTCTTCGCCTCAATCGCGCGAAGGAACTCTTGACCACCACGCGGATGCCGGTGCAGGAGGTGGCCCAAGCGATCGGCTACGAGGACGCCGCCTACTTCAGCAGGGTTTTCACCCGCCGCGTCGGGATCTCCCCCGGCCGCTTCCGCGAGTCACGTGTCCGGGCCGTCCCCGGCGGCTGGAGTTCACGCGTTCCCCCTCCCGACGACCCGCCGCTGGTGCCGACGGACTGAGCTTGGACTTCCGCGCGGCGCCGCTTGGACTTTCCGCGCAATAAGTGCATGACCGACGCGTGAAGTTGAGCGAACTCGTTGACTTACGCGCAAGAACGTTCATAACATCGGCGACCGCCCCGCCAACTGTGGTGCGGGTCACCCTTGGGAGAGAGTCATGCGGACCCTGCCTCTTCTCGGCGCCGCGGCCTTGGCCGTGGCGGCGACCACGGTGGTACCGGTGTCGTCCGACGCCGCACCGCCGGACGCGACGTACACCATCACGGTCGACGCCAAGAAGTCGTTCAGCCCGACCACCGACACCCCGGCGAGTAGTTATGTCGACAAGGACGGCACGTTCTACTTCCAGCAGGCGGCCGCGCTCTACGGCGCGGACCAGCCGCGCGAATGGGACTTCTACAGCGGACGGGATTTCGACAGCTTCACCAAGAATCCCATCAGCGGCGCGGTGAACCCGGCCAATCCCGCCGACCGCAACGACGACACGACCTGGCGCTGCAACAACAGCCCGACCGGCAAGGAATCCACGGATCCGCCCGCCGGATCGGGTTATTCGCAGCGCAACTTCTGCGATCTCGTCGGCACCTGGGTCGATCCGGACACCGGCGACTGGTACGGCCTGATCCACAACGAGTTCACGCCCGAGCCGTTCGGCGCGTATTCGTTCTCCCATTACGACGCGATCGACATGGCCGTGTCGAAGGACCAGGGGAAGACCTGGGCCATCAAGGACCACGCGATCACCTCGCCCTACAGCACGAAACGCGGGGACACGGCGGCCTTCCCGCATCAGACGTTCGACTACGGCGACGGCGATCCACGCCTTTTCGTCGACACCGCTTCCGGCTACTTCTACGTTTACTACGGCTCGCGCATCGTGCCGAAGGCGGGCGCCGGCGGCCCGATGACCGGGCTGGCGCACGTCGCCCGCGCGCCGATCTCGGGCAAGATGGCGTCCGGCACCTGGCAGAAGTGGTTCAACGGCGGCTGGACCCAGCCCGGCGTCGGCGGCCGCGAGAGCAACATGGTTCCCGTCTCCTCCTCCGGCGACACCGGCTACACACCTGTCGCGGACGACTACGACCCCGCCAACACCGGCAACGTCAGCCAGCAGATCGCCGCGGGACAGCTGCCGCGTAAATCGGATCTGTTCATCATGAACATCGCCTACAACGCGCATCTCGGTCTCTACATCGGCGCACCGGAAGCCGTGGACAGCGTCGTCCCCCAGCGCTACTACGTGACCGATGATCTGACGACGCAGAAATGGCGGCTGATCGGCGACACCGGGAGCTACACCAACCAGTCCTGGTACCGCTGGTTCGTCGATGCCGCGAACAAGACGAACTCGACCATCATCGGCAAGCAGTTCCGGTCGTACTGCGCGGTGGCGTGTTCGAACAACGCGGGCGGTGAGTACACCACTCAGACGATCACGTCGTCCACACCTGCACCGTCTCCTGTGGACACTTCGCGGAAGTACCGCATCGGCCTCGGCGACGGCCGGGTTCTCGCGCAGGGCACCGGAACCGCGACGACGTCGGTCGCGAGCACGACCGGATCCGACCGTGAAGCGTGGCAATTCTCTTCCGACGGCGACGGCTCGTACCTCGTCACCAACGCCGCCACCGGACAGCTCCTCGGCGTCGACGCCGTGCAAGCGGGCCGGGCGTGGGGCGCGAAACCCACGGTGACCTCGTCCTCGACGGTCGGGCAGCGGTGGTTCATCATTCCGTCCACTGTGGACAAGGGAACGTTCCGGCTGGTGAACCGCTACAGCGGGCTCGTGCTCGGCCTGTCCGGCAAGACGTCACGTCCGGCGGAGACCACCCCACCGCGCTCGTGGACCGACACCACCGGGAACGCCGTCGGTGGCGGCCGGACCGCGGCCGAGCAGACGCTGAAGTTCACCGACGCCGGCGCCGGCACCCTCGGCGGGGTCCATACGCTGGCCGCGGCAGGCAAGAACCTCGACGACCCGGACTCTTCGACGACCGCGGGCACCCCGCTGGTCACGTGGACGCCGAACCAGGGCGCCAACCAGAAATGGCTGTTCACCAGGCAGTCCGACGGTTCGTACACCCTGACGAACACGCATTCGAACCTGTGCGCCGACGTCGAAGGCGGCGCCACCACCGCGGGCGCGCGCGTCGTCCAGTGGACGTGCACCGGCGGGGCCAATCAGCGCTGGACAGCGGCGAAACAGTCCGACGGAAGCTACAAGATCGCGAGTGTCCGCTCCGGCCTGCTGCTGACGACAGCGTCCACTTCGGACGGTGCCGCCGTGACGCAACGGGCCGACACGGGCTCCGCGCTCCAGTTGTGGAAGATCGGCTGACTCGAGCGGCCCGCTCCCTCGGGGGCGGGCCGCCGGGTTGCGTTCGTGTGGCACATCACACTCCCACTGCACGTCCATGATCCGCGACCGTCTCCCTTGATGAGAGCACTTTCGGTGAAGAGTTCACCGGAAGCGTCGGAGGGAGAGCATCATGAACCACAGCGGCATCATCCGCACCGCCACCATCACCGGCGTCGCCGCGGCGCTGAGCCTGGCCGCCGTCGTCCCCGCGCTGGCAGGCCCGCAGAGCAGCCCACTGGCCGCGCGATCCACCGACCCGGTCACCACGGTCGCCGATCTCGACGGCGACGGCGAGATCGAGACCGTCACCGCCCAGCTCACCGGCGAGAACGACCAGGTCGTCTCCGCCACCGTGCACGGCACCTTCACCTCGATCCACCTCGGCGCCGACAGCTCCGTCCCGCTCGAAGCCCCGCGCGTCACCGACCTCAACGGCGACGGCCGCGCCGAACTGATCGTCACCCAGTCCGTCGGCGCCAACACCACCTTCTTCACCGCACTGCACTACGACGGCCGCAACCTCCGCCAGGTCGTCGGCAACGACAGCAAGCCGCTGTCGGTCGCCGAAGGCGGCGGCGTCGCCGCCCACCTGGGTTACCAGTGCACCCCGCTCGACGGCGGCGGCCGCACCTTCGAGACCGTCGCCGCCGAAGCCGACGACGTCGGCGCCGACCCGCTCACCTACTCGGGCACCCGCACCGTTTACACCCTTCGCGACGGCGCGCTGACCACCCAGAAGATCATTCCGATCGCTGCCCGCCCGGTGACCGACCCGGTACTCGGCACCGACGCCGCGAGCTGCGCCCAGCCCGGAAGCTGATCGAGTAGATCTGCGCGTGAAGGCCCCCTTCCCTCTGCTGAGCCGAGGGAAGGGGGCCTTCACGCGCAAGTACGACTATGGGGCGTAGGTCAGGCAATTGGCGGCATGGTCACCCTCGCCAGGCCCCACCCGGACACTCGATGCGGTGCATTCCAGCGCGGAATTGTGACGGCAGTCGGTCCGGGAGCAGGCACCCACCTGAGCGGTCACTCGATCGAGTCCGCCTTTGGTGTTGAGCGGGACGAACGTTCCGCAGTCGGCCGATCCATTGCCGCCGCCGACCGTGATGGCGAAAGCGTGACAGCCGTCGTGGTTGTACGAGCAGCCACTGACCGTGCATTCGTGGACAGCGGGCATTTCGGTGGTGGTCATAACGACTCCTGTACTTCGTGGTGGTGGTGTCGTTCGGTATGACCAGGGTTACACCGCCCCGTTCCCCCGGCAATTCGGGAAAATTCCTTCACGTCCGATCAGAGGTCGACCTCGAGCCGCGAAGACGCGCGGGAGACACAGCAGTACATGCGTCCCGGTGGCGCGCCGATGTCGTCGCGGTGCTCCGGCTCGCCGCCGACGACGGCGAGCTCGCAACTGCCGCACACCCCTTCGCGACATCCGGACTGGATCGGGTACCCCGCGTGGCGCAAAGCGTCCAACATGGACTCTTCCGCCGCGACCGGCACCGTCCGTCCTGATCGGACACAGTGCACCTCGAACGGTTCGTCGGGCGCGAATTCCTTGGCCACCGGCCGGAAACGCTCGAGGTGCAGCCGCTGCGCGGGGAACTCCGCTTCGGCCGCGTCGAGCATCGAGGCGGGGCCACAGCAGTAGACCAGCGCTCGCGGACCGAGCCCGGCCGCCGGCGCGGCGAAATCGGGCCTGCCGTGCTCGGCGGTGAAGTGGAGACTCACCCGATCGCCGTACGTTGCCTTCAGTTCGGCGGCGAACGGCATGGTGGCCGCCGACCTGCCCACGTACACCAGCCTGGCCGCAGGACCCGCCGCCGCCAGCATCGGTATCATCGGCGTGACGCCGATCCCACCTGCGATGAACAGGTGTTCCGGCGCTTGCAGCAACGGGAAGTTGTTGCGCGGCAACGAAACATCGAGTGTGCGGCCCTCGCGCAGGAACAGGTGGATGTACTCCGAGCCGCCCCGGCTCAGCCGGTCGTACCGGACGGCGACCCGGTAACCGCCGAGATCGGCAGGGTCGCCGCACAGCGAATACTGCCGGGTCAGCCAGTTCGGCAGCGCCAGATCGACGTGCGCGCCCGGCTCCCAGGGCGCCAGCGGTCCCTCGGCGCCGCGCAGGACGAGCGAGACGGTGCCCTCGGCGACCGGCTCCACGCGGTCGAGAACGGTCCGTTGCATCAACGAGATCACCTCAGTACAACTGCCGATAGGCGGTTTCGAGCATGTTCTCCAGTACCGCCGGATCGACGTCGAGCCCCATCTGCTCGGCGGCCATCTCGCCGGCGGACGGCAACTCGTCCGCGAGTGCCTGGCTCGCGGGATCCCAGAGCCGGGACCGGACCAGCGCGCGGCCGCAGTGGAAGAAGGTCTCCACGACCTCGACGATGATCGCCAGTTCCGCCGGTTTGCCTTCGGTGCGCATCCTGGCGAGGACGTCCGGTTCGTCGGTGGGATAGGCGCGACCGTTGACCCGGAACACCTCCCGCACGCCGGGGACCACGAACATCAACCCGATCCCGTCGTTCTCGGCGAGATTGCGGAACGAGTCGGCGATCTTGTTGCCCGGCCGGTCGGGGATCGCGAGGGTGCGCTCGTCGAGCACCTTGACGAAACCCGGGTAGTCACCTCGCGGTGAGCAGTCGGGCAGGCCCGTCGCGTCGGCCGTCGCCATCGCCACGAATGGGGAATGGGCGATGAACCGACGGCCGTGCCGGTCGACGCGGTCGTGGACCTTGGCCTTGATCATGGCTTCGGGTTCGCCGAGCCGGGCGCGCACCTGCTCGGGCGAAAGCCGGCGCGGACGCGTCTCGTTGACGAGATCACTGCTGGTCATGGCACAATTATGAGCAATTACTCAGCCTGCTCGCTACTCGCTTTCACGCCGCTTCACCGGGAGTGCCATGACGTCGGAGGAACGACGGATCCAGCCACGTAAACGGCCGCGCCAGGTGCGGGCGGAGCTGACCAGGCAGCGCATCCTCACCGCCGCTGCTCACATTTTCGCCGAGTACGGGTACGCCGCGGGGACCACGAACCGGATCGCCGAACGGGCCCGGATCTCGATCGGCTCGCTGTATCAGTACTACCCGAACAAGGACGCGGTCCTTGCCGAGTTGCTGACCCGCCACCTCGACGGCGACCGGGCCACCGAGACGCTCCGCCGGTACAAGCGGTCGCCGGAACCACTCGAGACCATCGTCCGGGAGTTCGTGCGCACGGTGATCGACAACCATCTCGACGATCCGCGGCTGCTGCAGATCATGCTGGAGCAGGCGCCCCGCTCCGGCGAACTGCTGGAACGGGTCACCCGGCTCGAGTGGGAGATGATCGGTGACCTGCGGGAACTCCTCGACGGCCACCCCGAAGTCCGCGTACAGGACAAGGACACGGCGGCCAGGCTCGTGGCGTCCACCGTGGAACTGACCGTGCACCAGCTCATCGCCGCGCCCGGCTCCATCGACGTCACCCGGCTCGAGAACGAGCTCGTCGCGATGATCACCGGCTATCTCCGGGCGTGATTTTCCGGGGTTGACCAGGCGAAGAGCGGGTATCCACCGGTGTGAGCCGAGTAAGGGGCAGTATGCGTGGCCTCGCCGCCGGTTGGAGGCGGAAAGGGGGCAGCCTCGCCCTGATCTGGACGTTGATCACCCTGGGCCTGGTCACGATGCTGTGGGTGTCGGGTTTCCGCGCATGGCCGGTGTACCTGACGGCGGCGCCGGGCGCCGTCGTTTCGGTGCTGCTGTGGATCGGCGTCGTCCGCACCCGCCGCCGCAAGGTCGTCCAGAAGCAGCAGAGCGGTTGAGCTACTTCGTCGCCAGCATGGCCAGCTGGTCGAACTCGCGATCCGGCAGGGTCCTGTTGAGCTCGAGGAGTTTCTCGGCGAGGTGGCCGACCGCGTAGCGCGTTTCCGGCTTGCCTGCCTCGATCGCGCGGCGGATGGCGTCACGACGACGGATCTTGCCGCCGATCGACGAGACGTTGACGATCGTGCCGGACGCGGCAGGGCGAGCGGCCGAAGCCGCCCGCCCGGTCCGGAACGCGGTGGGTCACCCGCGCTTGAATTCCTCCCAGGTCACCTTCTTCACCTTCGGACCGTCGTCCTTGGCGTGGCTCGCCAGACCGTTGAGCCCCTTGAAGTAGTCACCGGCCTGTGCCTGCGCCTGCGGCGACATGTCGGTGTCGCTGATCGCGACACCGTGGATGTGCTCGACCCAGTCGCCCTGGCTGGGAGTGCGGTGCCACGCGGCGAAGCCGACCTCGCGCAGTGCCTTCACCGCGGCGGTCTTGTTCGAGATGTTGTTCACCGAGATGTCGACGGCGCCCCCGCCGTCGTGCGTGCCACCCGAGGCACCGACGCCACCGGCGTTGTACGAGCCCTGGGTGATGGTGAACTTGACCCCGGCCTTCTTCTCCGCGGCCGCGATCATGTCGGCGGTGCGCTTGTTCACCGTCTTGCCGTCGAGGCTGGTCTTCGATCCGACGCTGATCGGCGCGGTCACGGTGTAGCGGCCCTTGCCCAGTTCGGTCAGCGAGCCCTTGCCCGGCAGCCCGCTGGCGGCGAGGCCGCTGTGCCCCAGCGACTTCTGGTACTTCTGGTACGCGGTCACCGTCGACGTGCCGAAGTGACCGTCGACCTGCTTCTTGTCGAGAAGGTTCTTCGCGGCCAGCGCCTGCTCGACCGCCTTGACGCTCTCACCGGAACCCGGCGTGATCGACTGGTCGGCCTTGTACGGATCCCACATGGCCGCCTTGACCACGGCCTCCATGTTCACCGACGGCGCGGCCACCGCGGGCTGTGCCGCCGTCATCCCCAGCGCGGCTCCGGACAGAGCGGCGAACATCGCGGCGGTTGCCACCTTGCGCATGACTGCTCCTTCACTCGTCGTGCTGCTCCCTGTGAGCGGCTTGTGATCGACACTGGCCCGAGAGCGGTGTCAGCCGGAACCGCCTGTACGGAACGTCTGACGTCAAAAAGCGCAGGTTGACAGCGTTTGACAGGGCCGCGGCCAGGCCGATACCGCTGGTCAGCGCGGCGATCCGGACACTCTTCGCGATATAGTCACCTGGCCGCGCAGAGTGACGAAAATCGTTGTCACATCAGACACGATGGCGAGGGGAAGCGTGCCGGAACCGCGAACAGACGAACGGGCACCGGAGCTGGAAGCGTTCATGGCCGAGCTGCGGAAGCTGCGCACGCTGGCCGGGGAGCCGTCGTTCCGGAAGATGGCCGCGAAGTCCGGCGCGGTGTCCCACGCGACCCTGCACCTCACCGTCACCGGCAAACGGCTTCAGCCGTGGGAGACGGTCCGGGAATTCGTCCGCGCCTGCGACGGCGACGAGGATGAGTGGCACGCCAGATGGCAGGGCGTCCAGCTCGTGCTCGCCGCCGACCGTGAACCGGACCCCGCTTCGCGATGGCGGTCCAAACGTGTCCTGGTGCCGCTCGCCCTCGCCCTCGTCCTCGTCGCCGCGATCGCCGCCGTCGTCGTCATCCTGCTGCCCGGCGGGCAGGACGCGGCCGGACCGCCGCATCCCGGCGACTCGAGCAAGTTCATCGCCGACGTCACCATCCCCGACGACACCGTCGTCAAACCGGGCACCCAGTTCGTGAAGGTGTGGGAGCTCCAGAACACCGGCACGGTGGAGTGGCGGAAGCGGTACCTGCGCCGCACCGACCTCCCGGTCGCGCCCGGCACCTGCCGCACCCCGGACCGGATCCCGGTCAACGACACCGCCCCGCAGGGGCGCGTGCAGGTGACGGTCACCGTGAGCACCCCGCCGACCGCCCCCGTCGACTGCAAGATCTTCTGGAAGATGGTCGACGAACAGGACCGGGAACTCTTCCCCGCCAACAAGCCGATCTACTTCTCCGTACTCGTCCGCCCCTGACCCGGGCCCCGCGAGTTCCGCCCCCAATCACGCGAGTTCCGCCCCCAATCACGCGAGTTGCGCCTTCAATCACGCGAAACCCGAGTACGTGAAGGGGGCCTTCATGTACCGGCAGCCCGCCTGACCCGGAACTCACGTGATCAGAGCCGCAACACGCGTGATCAGAGGCGCAACACGCGTGATCAGAGATGCGACACGCGTGATCAGACGGACATCACACGGCGGTACCCGCTCGTAGGCGAGTTCCGCCCCCAATCACGTGAGTTCCGCCTTCAATCACGCGAAACCCGAGTACAGGACCCGGCGAAAACACCTCGATCAGCCGGAAAAGTGCGCTAGCCGCCGGTTTCCCGGCTGCCTACGCTGAATCGGGCGCACGGGAACCACCAACGCCTCGGGAGTCTCCGATGAGAGCAACGAGAATCGTGTTCTGCGCCTTGTTCGCCGTCGGCGCCACCGTCCTTTCTCCGTCGGCATCGTCGGCATCGACCGCATCGACGGCACAGACCGCGTTCACCCTGACCAGTACCGCGTTCGCCGACGGCGGTCTCATGCCCAAGGTCCACGAGTGCACCAGCGGCGGCGGCCAGGATCCGGCCAAGAAGAACGAGTCGCCGCCGTTGGCCTGGCCGGGTGCTCCCGCCGCGGCCAAGAGCTACGCGATCGTCATGCGCGACCTCGACAACGCCAACCTCATCCACTGGGTCATCTACGACATCCCGGTGAGCACGGCCTCGCTCCCCCAGAACGTCCAGCACGTCTACCGCCCACCGGTTCCGGCAGGCTCCAGGCAGGTCTACTACCGCGGGAGCGCGAGCCTCTACGGCTACCAGGGACCGTGTTCGCCCTCCACCGTGAACACCTACGAGTTCGTCGTGCACGCCCTCGATCGGGCTTCGCTCACCGGCCTGAACTCCGGTTCGTCGACGCAGACCGCCGCCAGGACGATCACCGCGGCCTCGATCGGTTCGGCGAGGATCACCGGCGAGTCGTAAGTCCCCTGGTCACCCGTGGCAAAATCGGCCCAATGCGGATCGGGATGCTGGGCCCCTTCGAGGTACGCACGGACGACGGCGGCCTCGCCGACGTACCGGGCGCCCGGCTGCGCGGGTTGCTGATCGCCCTCGCGCTCGAACCGGGGCGGGTGGTTTCGAAAGCGGCGCTCGTCGACTGGATCTGGGGTGAGCAGCCGCCTGCCGACGCGACGAACGCCTTGCAGCGCTTGGTTTCCCGGCTGCGGAAGGTGCTGCCGGAAGGGGTCGTCGACGGCCAGACGGACGGCTATCGGCTGAAGGTGACGCCCGACGACGTCGACGCCGTGCGGTTCGAGCGTCTCGTCGAGAGCGCCCGCGGCGACGAAGAGCCGAAGCGGCTGCGCGAGGCACTCGACCTGTGGCGCGGCGCGGCCATGCAGGACGTCGGCCTGCAGGAAAGCGGTGCTTTCGACGCCGCGGTCACCCGGCTCGAAGGGCTTCGCCTGACGGCGTTGGAGGATCGGTTCGACGCGGAGCTCGACCTCGGCCACGGCGCGAAACTGGTCACCGAGCTGACGGATCTGGTGGCCGCGCATCCGCTGCGTGAGCGGCTCGTCGCCGCGCTCATGCGGGCTCTCGCGGCGACGGGCCGCGACACCGAGGCTTTGCTCGTGTACCAGCGCACCCGGGAAGCCTTGGCCGACGCGCTGGGCGTCGATCCCTCGCCGGAGCTGTCCGCGGTGCATGTCGCACTCCTGCGGGGCGAGCTGGGACGCCGGGAGGAGAACCGCAAGACCAACGTGCGCGCCGAGCTGACCAGTTTCGTCGGCAAGGACACCGATGTCGCCAAGGTCCGCGAACTCGTCGCCGAGCACCGGCTCACCACGCTGATCGGGCCCGGCGGTTCGGGAAAGACCAGGCTGGCCACGGAAACCGCGCGTACCCTGCTCGGCGACCTGCCGGACGGGGCATGGCTGGTGGAACTCGCGGTCATCGACCCGGGTGGGGATATCGCTCAAGCGACGCTCGCCGCGCTAGGCCTGCGCGACGCGCTGCTCGGCGACTCGTCGAGCGCCGAACCCGTCGAACGGATCATCGCCGCGATCCGCGAGCGCGAAGTCCTGCTGATCCTCGACAACTGCGAGCACGTGATCGAGGCGGCGGCGGCCTTCGCCCATCGAGTGCTCGGGGAATGCCGCCGTCTGCGGATACTGGCGACGAGCCGGGAGCCGCTCGGCATCACCGGTGAGACGTTGTGGCATGTCGTGCCGCTGGCCGTACCGGACCGGCACGCCGGCCCCGGCGAGATCGAATCCTCCCCCGCCATCCGGTTGCTGCGGGACAGGGCGAGCGCCGTGCGCAAGGATTTCGTGGCCGACAAAGCCACTTTGGCCACGATGGCGCGGGTTTGCCGGGTGCTGGACGGGATGCCGCTCGCGATCGAGCTGGCCGCGGCCAGGCTGCGCACCATGTCCGTCGACCAGCTCGCGAACCGGCTCGACGACCGGTTCCGCCTGCTGACCGGCGGCAGCCGGACCGCGCTGCCCCGGCACCGGACGTTGCGTGCCATGGTCGACTGGAGCTGGGAGCTGCTGAGCGATGCCGAACGGACCGTCCTGTGCCGGCTTTCGGTGTTCTCGGGCGGGGCGAGCCTGGAGGCGGCCGAACAGGTCTGCGTCAGCGAGGCCGTCGAGCAGTACGAAGTCCTGGAGTTGCTCACCGCACTGACCGAAAAGTCGTTGCTGGTCGCCGCGGGCGACGAAGCGCCGCGCTACCGGATGCTCGGCACGATCAAGGAGTACGCCGCGCAACGGCTCGCCGAGGCAGGCGAAACGATGCTGGCACGCCACGCGCATCTGGCCTGTTTCACCGAGCTCGCCGAGGCCGCCGAGCCGATGCTCCGCCGCGCCGAGCAGTTGGAATGGCTCGCCAAACTCAATGCCGAGCACGACAACATCACGTCCGCGATGCGCGGCGCGCTCACCGCGGGCGAGGCACCGGAGGCGATGCGGCTCGCGGCGGCCTGCGGCTGGTACTGGTGGCTCAGCGGGCACCGCGCGGAAGGCATGGAACTGGTCAGCGCGGCCGTCAGGACGCCCGGCGAGGTGTCCGACGACGTCGCGGCCGTGGTGTACGGGCTCGTCTCGCTGTTCGTGAGTTCCGGTTTCGCCGACGAACACACGGCGGCGAAGTGGATCCACGAGTCGTACCGGCTGGGCATGCGCAGCGAGTCGAGGCATCCGCTGCTCGGACTCGTCGTCCCGCTGGAACGCATGCTCGCGGGAGACGACACGCTGGCCGCGTGGGAACCGGTGCTGGAGGACGAAAACGCGTGGGTCCGCGCGCTGGGCAGGCTGCATCTCGGCAAGATGCGGATCACGCTCGGCCATCCCGGCCGGGAGGCGGACGAATATCTCGAGCAGGCGCTCAGCGAGTTCCGCGCGCTCGGCGAACGGTTCGGGATCTCGTTCGCCCTGACCGAATTGGCGGACCGCATCGCCACTCGCGGCGAGTTCGCCACCGCTTGTGAGTACTACGAACAGGCGGTCACGGTCGTGACCGAGGTCGGTTCGGTCGAGGACCTCATCCGGCTGCGGTCGCGGCAGGCGCAGCTGTACTGGCTCATGGACGACGAGAAGGCATGCGCGGCCGCCGTGGCCGAAGCCCAGCGGTACTCGGAACAGGTCACGTGGCCGGGCGCGCTGGGCATGTTCGCCCTTTCACAGGCGGAGCTCTCCCACTGGCGTGGCGAAACCGAGGAAGCGGCGAAGCAACTCGCCTTCGCGACGACCGTGATGGGCGACGAAGCGGGCCTGGGACACGTTCGCGCCATCAGCCACGACCTTCAGGGCTACTTCGCGGACGATCTCGAGAAATCCCGTGCCCACCGGGAAGCGGCCTGGCAGGCGGCGGCCGAGGTGCGGCACGTGCCCCTGATCGCCCACATGATGGTCGGCGTCGCGGATCTGGCCCTGCGCCAGGACGATCCCGAACAGGCCGCGCGGTTGCTCGGAGCGGCCGACGAACTGCGCGGGATGCCGGATCGGTCCCGTCCGGACGTGACCCGGCTCGAGCGGACAGTGCTGCGCCGCCTCGGCGAAGCGAACTTCGCGGAGGCGGCGCAGGAGGGCACCAAGGCGGACTGGAAGCAACTGGTCGAGGTCACGCTCGCTTCTTGAACGTCGAGGACGCCCACAGGTATCCGGCGAGCGCGATCGCGGCGCACCAGCCGAGAGCGAGATACACGTCGCCCGCGGCCGGTGCCCCGTCGAGAAGGCCGCGCAGGGTTTCGATGATCGGCGTGAACGGCTGGTACTCCGCGAACTCCCGGAGTCCGGGGCCCATCTTCTCGGCGGGAACGATCGCGCTGCTGAAGAACGGCAGCATGACCAGCGGCACCGAGGCCATCCCCGCGGTCTCCGGGGATTTCGCCGCCAGGCCCAGCGCGACGGTGAGCCAGGCCGCCGCGAAACCGAGCAGCACGACGATTCCGACCACGCCCAGCCAGTCGAGGAACCCCGCCGCCGGCGAGAAGCCCAGCAGGAAGGCCACGCCGGTGAGCGCCGCGATGGCGATCAGGTTGGTCAGCACGCTGGCGATGACATGTCCGTTCAGCACGGCGCCCCGGGACACGTCCATGACCTTGAACCGGTTGATGATGCCCTTGGTCATGTCGGAGTTCACCGCCGTCGCGGTCGCGCCGAGCCCGTAGCAAACGGCCAGCAGCATCAGTCCCGGTGTGGCGTAGTCGATGTAGTCGACGCCGACGCTGAACGCGTCACCGAACACGTACACGAACATCAGCATCATCACGACCGGCATCAGGATCGCGTTGAACACCGAGGTCGGATTCCGGACGAGGTGCTTGAAGTTACGGCGCAACATCACCGTCGAGGGGGATTTCACTGCACTGCCTCCGTGTTGTGGCCCGTCAGGGCGAGGAAAACGTCATCGAGATCAGGGGTGTGGACGGAGAACTCTTCGGCGCCGACCGCGTACTCGTCGAGCCGGTCCAGCAGCGAGCGCAGCGATTTCGTCCCGCCGTCACTGGGGACCCGCAGCGCGAGCGTCTCGTCGTCCCGGGTGGCCCCGGGGAAGATCCGCGCCGCCGCGTCGAGTTCGGCGACGGTGGTGAACCGGAGCCGGACGTGCGTGCCGGGCATCTGCCGCTTGAGTTCGTCGGGCGTGCCGTCGGCGACCAGGCGGCCCTGGTCGAGGACCGCGATCCGGTCGGCGAGCTGATCGGCTTCCTCGAGGTACTGGGTGGTGAGGAAGACGGTCACGCCGCCGGCGACCAGCTCGCGGATGATCGACCACATCGTGCGACGGCTGCGCGGGTCCAGTCCCGTGGTGGGCTCGTCGAGGAAGATGATCCGCGGATCGCCGACGAGCGTCATCGCCAGATCCAGTTTCCGGCGCATGCCGCCGGAGTAGGTCGACGCCGGTTTCCGCGCCGATTCCACCAGGTCGAAGCGTTCCAGCAGGTCGGTGACGACCCGCTTGCCCGCGGTGCCCCTGCTCAGGTCCACCATCAGCTGGAGGTTCTCCTGGCCCGTCAGCAGTTCGTCCACCGCAGCGAACTGGCCGGTGACCCCGATCGCCGCGCGCACCGCCTTGGCTTCGGTGACGATGTCGTGGCCGTCGACCTTCGCCGTCCCGCCGTCGGCCTTCATCAAGGTGGTCAGCAGGTTCACCGTCGTCGTCTTCCCCGCCCCGTTCGGCCCGAGCAGGGAGAAAATGGTGCCGGCGGGGACTTCGAGGTCCATACCTTCGAGTACGACCTTGTCGCCGAAGGTCTTCCGCAGTCCGGAGACCGCGATCGCTGTGTCGTTCATGGTCACCACTTTGGGCGGCCGCGCTGACACGCCCCCGCCACGCCGCTGACACGGGTGGTGTCAGCGCCGTGTCAGCCCGATGTCAGGCCGCGCGGTGAGAGTGGTCGTCACAACCACCACGAAAGGCGAAGCGATGACTCAGACGGTTCCCATCCCGCAGGGCCTCCCGATGGACCGCGACGCGGGCCCCTTCGACCCGCCCAGCGAGATCACCCGGCTGCGCGAGGCCCGCCCGGTGAGTCCCATGGTCTTCCCCGACGGCCACGAGGGCTGGCTTGTCACCGGCTACGACGAGGCCCGGCAGCTGATGGCCGACACCCGGTTCAGCTCGCGCCAGGACATCGGCATCCTCCACGCGCCGTACGAGACCCCGGGGATGCCCACTCCGACCGAACCCTCCCCGCCGATGCCGGGCATGTTCATCGCCATGGACCCGCCGGACCACGGCCGGCTGCGCAAGCGGCTCACCGGCGCTTTCACCGTCAAACGGATGAAGCAGCTCGAAGACCACATCGTCGAGATCACCGAACGGCAACTGGACGCGATGGCCGCGCTGGTCCCGCCGGTCGACCTGGTCAAGGAGTTCGCGCTGCCGGTGCCGTCACTGGTGATCTGCGAACTGCTCGGCGTCCCGTACGAGGACCGGGAGAACTTCCAGGACAACTCCGCCCAGCTCATGGTCAGGGACCAGACGCTGGAGGAGAAGATGGCCGCGTTCATCGGGATGAACACGTTCCTCACCGAACTCGTCACCCGCAAACGCGAAGCGCCCGGCGACGACATCCTGTCCGATCTCGGCCGCCACGAAGACCTCACCATCGAGGAGCTGGCGGGAGCCGCTTTCCTGCTGCTGCTCGCTGGCCACGAGACCACCGCGAACATGCTGTCGCTGGGTACTTTCGCGCTGCTGGAGCACCCCGACCAGCTGGCCGAACTTCGTGCCGACGCGGAGCTGCTGCCCAGCGCGGTCGAGGAGCTGCTTCGCTACCTGTCCGTCGCTGACATCTTCTTCCGCTACGCCACTGAAGACCTGGAGCTCGGCGGCGAAACGATCCGCGCGGGATCGACCGTCATCATCTCGCTGCTGGCCGCCAACCGTGATCCGCGGCGGTTCGAGAACCCCGACTCCTTGGACGTGCACCGCAACGCCCGCGGTCTGTTGTCCTTCGGGCACGGCATCCACCAGTGTCTCGGCCAGCAGCTGGCGCGGGTCGAGATGCGCGCGGGTTTCGAAGGCTTGCTGCGCCGCTTCCCGACCCTCGCGCTCGCCGTCCCCGCCGACGAGATCAAGCTCAAGACCGATATGAACATCTACGGTGTCCACGAACTGCCGGTCATCTGGGAGTCTTGAGGGTCTGGCTGAGCGTCAAAGCGGTGAGGGCGACGGCGAATCCGGTGAGCTGCCAGCCGGTGAGGGTCTGGCCGAGCACCAGGAAGCCGGCGGCCGTGGCGACGAGAGGGTTGGTCAGCGTCAACAGGGAGACCGAGGTCGGGGCGAGGCGGTCGATGCCGCGGAACCACAGCGGATAGGCCACCGCGGTGGTGACGATGCCGATGTAGCCGTAGCCGAGCAGGTTCGCGGCCGTCAGCGAATCCGGGAGGCCTTCGAACAGGAGCGTCGCCGGGGCGAGGACGACGCCGCCCAAGGTCAGCTGCCAGCCCGTCATCGCCAGCGGATGTCCGGGTCGGCCCCATTTCTTGGTCAGGAGCAAGGAAACGGCCATGAGCGCGACGGCGGCGAGCATGGCGGCCAGGCCGAGCGGGTCGAGGCGGGCTTCCGCCGAAAGGGTCAGCAGGGCGACACCACCGGCGCCGACGATCGCGGCGAGCACGATCGGCGCCGGTGTCCGGACCCGGAGCATCGGCAGCGCGAGCAACGCCACCAGCAGTGGTTGCAGGGCGCCGAGGGTCGCGGCGACGCCGCCGGGAAGGCGGTACGCGGCGAGGAAGATCAACGGCAGGAAGGCGCCGAAGTTGAGCATCCCGAGCACCGTCGTCTTCCACCACCACGGCCCGTGCGGGAGCCGCCGGGTCAGGGCAAGGAGGAGCAGCCCGGCCGGGAGCGCCCGCAGCGCGGCGGCCAGCAGTGGCCGGTCCGGTGGCAGCAGGGTCGCGGTGACGACGTAGACGGTGCCCCAGCTCGCCGGTGCCAACGCGGCCAGTCCGACGTCCGTGAGCGTCGGTTTCGTGGGTGCCGTCCTGGGCCGCTCGACGGTGATCGCCATGATGTCTCCTCACTGATAATCTCAACATTGAGATAACAACAGCGACTTCTGTCAATGTCAAGTCTCTTAATGTTGAGATGATTGGAGGCGCATCGTGGCCGACGCGGTGGACGCGGTGATCGGGCTTTGGCGACACGAGCGGCCGGACCTCGAAGACAAGCTCTGGCCCGCCGAGGTGATCGGGCGTGTCCAACGGCTTTCCCGGATCCTCGACCGGAAGCTCAAGGAGTTCAACGCCGAGCATGACCTGGAATCGTGGGAGTTCGACGTGCTCACCACGCTCCGCCGCTCCGGGGACACCGACGGCCTGACGCCGGGCGCGCTGCTCAAAGCCGCGATGGTCACCTCGGGGGCGATCACGAACCGCATCGACCGCATGGAGACCAAGGGCCTGGTCGAGCGGGTGCGCGACAGCGAAGACCGCCGTTCGGTCAAGATCCGGCTGACCGGCAAGGGACGTCAGGTCGTGGACGAGGTTTTCGAGCTCCATCTGGAGAACGAAGCCCGCCTTCTCCCCGAACTGAAACCGGCGCAGTGGGCCGAACTGATCGGCGGCCTACGGCTGCTGCTCGAGCACTTCGGCGACACGTCACTCGAGTGATTCGAGCGCGGCGGCAACGGCGTCCAGCGCGTCGCCAGGATCGACGCCGAGCTCCCTCGCGACGCGGGCGTATTCGTCCGCCGCCGCCTTGAGGAGCTCCGCTTTACCCGGCCGGTCGGCGCTTTCGGCGACGATCGTGCCCTTGGCGCGCGCGGTGTACACCCAGCCGTTCTCTTCCAGCTCCCGGTAGGCCCGCGCCACCGTGCCCGAGGCCAGCGCCAGATCCCTGGCGAGTTGCCGGATGGGCGGCAACCGGGTACCCGGGGCCAGCGCGCCGGTGGTGATCAAATGGACGAGCTGATCCCGGACCTGCCGCCACGGCGCGATGCCGAGGTCCGTGTCGACGACGACCTTCAGCGGCACCGGACGGCTTCCGCGCGTGAGCGGTGGGCGAGGTGGTACCAGCCGGCGAGCCCGGCTACCACCAGGATCCACGAAACCAGGTTCGTCACCTCCGGGATCGCCAGCGTCACCGTGGCGGCGAGCCCGAGCCCCGCGGCCACCCGCGCACTACGGACGCGCAGCGCACCGTCCGCCGCACTGTCCCCTGTGGACGGTCGGCGCACGGCGAGCAGGATGATCAGCCACGTCACCGCGGAAACGGCCGCGGCCACCCCGAGCAACGTCCACCACTGATGGACCACGAGCCAGACCACGGCGGCCACGACGATCACCGCATAGAGTGCCAGCCCCCAGTCAGGAACGAGCCCGCGTACGGCACGCCGCTCCAACCCTGCTTCACGGCGCGCCCGCTTTTGCGGTCGCTGCGCCAGAACCTCGGCGATCAACGCGCCGATGAGCAGCGTGGCCAGGAAGAGAGACGTGCTGTCGCCCCGGATCCCGGCGAGATCGGCCAGCACCGGCAACCCGAGGAACAGCCACGGATACCAGAACCGGCGTCGGCGCAGGTAGCGCACGGCTTCGGCGACGTCGGACGGCGAAGGATCGTCGACACCCCACCGCCGCAGCACCTTCGCACCCTGCTTTTCACCCGGCCACAGCAAAACCAGGATCACCAGCCCGAACAGGCCCATGATCAGGGCCACGGCCAGCACGTTGTCGAACGGCACGGTCGACCTCCTCGTTCTTGTATCAAGCACACGATACAAGAACGCGAGACCTCACGCCGGATCGGCGTACCTGGCGGCCGTCCGACATCTTTCCTTCCGGGTCACGCCCAGCCGAGCGGGGTGACTTCCGCCGCCGACGTCCACGGCCCGCGACCGCCTGCTTCGGTGAGGGCACGGAACCGCACATAACGGGCCCGGGCAGGCCAGAACCGAAGAGACTTCCGGGCCGCGTCGTCGGGGAAAGTGCCGGTGGCGACAGGACTTCCCCACGCCGAACCGTCCGTGCTCAGGTAGACCTCGTAGCCGCCGACACGGCCGTGGTCCGAACCGTCCTGGCGCGGCAAGTACGCCAGGCCCGTGACGGTACGGGTGGCGCCCAGATCAAGGTGCAGTTCGTGCGGCAGCGGGTCTTCCCCGCCGGACCATTTGGTGTGCCAATGGGTGGCGGGATCACCGTCGACGGCGTTCGTGGCGGCACCGGACTCGCCAACGGTCTCCTGGCTGTCGGCCGAGCGGACGGTGACGGCGAGCGGCCCCGAGCCCATGACCGGGTCGCTGATGGTTTCGGCGCCGGTCTCGACATGGCCCGCGAAACGGCGAAGGAAGCCATCCGGCCCCTGAACGGTCAGGTCGTACCAACCACTCATGCCGCCTTCGGTGCTGAACCAATCCTCGACCGTCGCGCCGGAAGCGACCGAGTACGTCCACGGCCCGCCGCCCCGGTTGCCGGTGCGCACCGTGAGCTCGCACCCGGCGCCCGCGTTCGTCATCTTCAGGTACACGACGCCGGAACCCTGTCGCAGCACGACTTCCGGATTCGGTTTCCCGCCGGTGGTCGCGGTGATCCGGTTGCCCGCGAACCGCCGCACGAAACCGTTGGGGCCGTGCGCGGTGAGGTCGTACGCGCCGTCCGGGGAACCCACCTGCCAATAGTCCGAGAGCGTCGCGTTCGCGCCGACGGTGTAGCGCCACGGCCCGTCGGTCCGGTGCGCGTTGGCGTACACGTAGAAATGCGCACCCGCCGCTCCGGTGTTGGCGAAGTCGATCCAGAACCGTTCGGCCGTCACTCGCCCCGAAGCCGTGAGCTGGTAGGGCAACGGCCTCGCCGGGCGGACGCCGGTCTCCGACACGGGGAGTTTCTGCACGGAAGGCGGTTGCGGCTGGGTGTTCCACGGCCCGCTCGTCGGCACCGGTCTGGTCAGCGCCGGATAGGTCGCGCTCGGCGCCGTGGTGTCCAGCGCCGACGTCAGATCGCCACAGACGGTGCGCCGCCACGGCGAGATGTTCGGTTCGGCGACGCCACACCACCGTTCCAGGAACCGCAGCACCGAGGTGTGGTCGAAGACCTCAGAACACACCTTCCCGCCGCGGCTCCACGGCGAGATGACGAACATCGGCACCCGCACGCCCAGCCCGATCGGCTCACCGGAGACGAATTCGTCGGTCGTGGCGACGGAACTCTTGCCCTCCGCGTCGGAGGCGGGCGGCGCGGGCGGCGGCATGTGATCGAAGAAGCCGCCGTCTTCGTCGTAGGTCAGCAGGAACAGCGTCTTGTTCCACACTTCGGGTTTGGAGGCGATGGTGTCGAGGATCGACTTGACCAGATCGGCCCCGGTGTTCGGCCCCCACGCGGGATGTTCGGTCTGCGATTCCGGCGCGACGATCCACGACACCGACGGCAGCCTGCCCGCGTCGACATCGGCTTTGAAAGCACTGGGCAACTGCTTCGGCGCGACCCGGGCCAGCCCGCGGTCGTACAGGGCCCGCTCGGCCGCGGTCAGGGTCGCCACGCCGGCGGCCAGCCCGTCGAGCAGCCGGGTCCGTTCGGCGGCCGAAGCCGAATCCAGTGCGTAGTAGAAGTACTCCAGCTTCGGGAAGGCTTTACCGGCGGAATCCTTCACCTTCGACAGCGCCTTGGTACCGACGGCCAGGAAGCTGCTGAAATAGTCGAGCGAATTGTCGCCGTAGTTGTCCCATTCCTGATACACCCGCCAGCTGCGGCCCGCGGCCTGGAGACGCTCGGCATAGGTCTTCCAGGTGTAGCCGGTGTGCCCAGGGTTCTGCCAGGCGTCGTTGCCGATGGCGCGGGTGGTGCCGTCCGGCTCGTAACCGAGTTTGCCGGTGAACAGGTACATCCGGTTCGGGTTGGTGGGCCCCATTTCCGAGCAGTGGTAGGCGTCGCAGACGGTGAAGGCGTCGGCCAGCTCGTGATAGAACCGCAGTGCCGAACGCGTGTGATAGGTCAACGAGCGAACGCCCTTGGCCGCGCGCCACGCGTCGTGCCTGCCTTTGTTCCACGCCCGATGCCCGCCGGACCAGCTGTGGTCGACGTCGGCCATGAACTGGTCGTCGATCGCGTACGGGAGCAGGCTCCCCGCGCCGTCGGGCTGCTGGAACACCGAAGCACCCGAAGGCAGCTTGATCGCGGCCGGATCATTGAAGCCCCGCACCCCGCGCAGCGTCCCCAGATAGTGGTCGAACGACCGATTCTCCTGCATGAACACCACGACGTGCTCGATGACGTCGAGTCCGCCCGTCGGCGCTTCGGCGGCGAGCGCCTCCCGAACACTCGCCGGGAGCAACGTGAAGGCGGATGCCGCACCAGCGGCCTTCAGCAGGGTACGACGGCGCACGGAGCCCTCCAGGAATTGCGTTGAACCCGTTCGAAGGTGCTCGAAACTGCACCTTTGTTGCGACTATCGAGCAGATAGAAGCATAGGTGCCGGACGGGTTCAAGGGTTCCGCCCCGGGGCTGCATGATCGGAGCAACAGGACGCGACTTTCGGATGGTGCTTCAATCCGTGAAGGCCCCCTCCCTACCCTCACGGTAGGCAAGGAGGCCTTCACGGACCCACCACCCGACTCGGCGCCTTTGCCCTATCCCTCAATAGAGCGACCGCCGGCTGACCAAACCTGGCGCGTCGCCTCGCAAGGCGCCCGCATCGGGCAGGATCGGAAACCTCCCATTCGCGAATGACCCGTGGTGGGGGCCGCCCCCCTCGAGCGGCCCCCACCCTGTTCACCCGGCCGGAACCGGCCGGACGTCATTTCTTGTCGTCGCCTGACCGCCGGGACAAGGTCACCAGCGAAAGCACCATGACGACCGGCCAGATCACGGCCACCAACGGGGCGCCCCCGAAAGTGATCGCCGTGACCGAAACCGCCGTCGCGATGAGCCCGCCGACGGGCGACACGTAACAAAACCCCAACGGCCCCAGGAAGAGAGCCCACAACAACGCCGCCTTCACCGACTTGGCCGTCGGACGGGGAACCGGATACCGACCCGGCCCGAGAACCTCGTGATCGGCGCCCTGATACCAGCCGCCGGACATCAGCGGCGGGTGCGGCGCGAAGAACGCCGGTCTTCGGCCGAACGCCTTGGGCGTCCGCGGATTCTCCTCGGCCGGCAGGTGACGGTGATCCTTCGGCCGTCCCATGACACTTTCGGCACTGCGCATGATGCCCTCCCCCGTCGCCGGCCCGAGGCCTGGTGAAGTCACCTCTTGCCTGGCACAATTACCGGTTGCGGTTCGAAACTTCCGGGTCTTTCTGCCCACTGACCATGCTGGCGAATCGGGGGAGCGGCTGATGCGTCAAATGGAACACAGCGCGAAAGAAAACGGCGCGAGTCCGACTTCCGGGGAACCGGAGGGCCAGGATGACCGGTTCCGCCGCGGATGAGCACGGGGGGCTCGGAACCTGGCGACGGCTGACCCCGGCGGAGCAGTCCGCACTCCGGCGCGCGGGCCACCTGAAAGTGTGGCGGCCTGGCCAGATCCTCGCCCTCCAGGGCAGCCCGCCCACCAGTATGTTCGTCGTCCTGCGCGGCTGGGTGAAGATCAGCGCCACCAACTATCGCGGCGAGGACGCCCCGCTCGCCGCCCGCGGACCCGCGGAAATCGTGGGCGAACTGGCCCCGATCAGCGGACTCCCCCGGTCCGCCACGATGTCGGCGATAGACGAGGTGCACACGCTCGTCGTGCCGAGGGAGAAATTCCTCGGCGTGCTGCGCGCGCGGCCGCGCATCGCGGAGGAAATGTTCCGTAACGCGGCGGTCAGGCTGCAGCAGTCCGACAGGCTGCGTCTCGAGTCCGGCGGTCCGGACTTCCCGCAACGCCTCGCCGCGGTCCTCCTGGAACTGGCGCTGCAGCACTCGGTCGACTGGACGGACGGGAAGCAGGTCGATCTTCGCTTCAACCAAGGGGAATTGGCTGGCTTCGCGCGAGTCTCGCGCAGCACCCTGATCCGGGGGCTCGAAGAACTCCGGCGGCTGGGGGTGGTGCACACCGCGCGCCAGCGCGTCACCATCACCCGTCCTCGCGCACTACGGGAATTGGCCGCCGGACGGCCGCCACCTGCGGATGGGGCCTGAGCGAACCCGAAATCTCGGCTATCCTTGTCGAGGTTCAACTCTCGCAACCGTTTCACGGGGTGGAGGGAATCGGCACGATGAGTTCTTTCTCGGCAAGCACCGAACCGGACATCGAATCGGCGTTGATCGATCTCGACGCGGTCTCGTTCACCGCGTTACGAGAGCTGGACGGTGAAGCCTTCCGGCGATCAGCGCGCCATGTCGTCGAACGCACCACTCTCGTCCGCGCACGCTATAGAAGCACCACCGCCGGGAATGGTGAACGGATCGACTGATGCCGCCATCAGCCGGGTCTAGCCCTACGTTCCACCGGTTGTCATGGCGAGACTTCGACGCGCTCGCACGTCTCGACGGTGACGAGGACATGGCTCGCCGTCTGCGACGAGCCGAGCGGAGCCGGCGCAAACTGTTGATCCACTCGTTGCTGACCGAAGCCACGAAGATACCGGGTCATTCGGGGCCGTTGCCGCCGCTGGATTCCGCATGGGAACTCCTCGCACGTGCCGAAGCACGAGCACCCCGCTCCGTGAACAGGATGCTCACCAATCCGTACACCGGCAGCTGGGCAGGCTATACGACCCGGCTTCTGCGCAACGGAATCGACGGCGTCGGTCCTTTGTGGATGCACCTGGGGCACGCACACGCGATCGCCGCGGCCGCGGCGATCCGGGCGGAACTCGACTTCGAAACCGTCGTTCCCGCCTGGCACGGCGACGCCATGCTCCCTTCACTCGGTATGGCCAGGTTTCCCGGCGAGGGGACGTTCACTTCGGCCGTCGTGCGCGGTGTGAGCGGCCGGTTCTCCGTGTCGAGCGCCGACGCGACGGTGCATTTGCCGGACATGCCCGAGGCGGATGCGGCCGGTTGGTGGGGAATCCGGCGGGTACGGAGCCAGGTCGGCGCACACCGGTTCTCGTTGTGGCTGGACGACCTCGATCCCTATCGCGGGCTCTACGAACCGATCCCGCCGGAACGGCTGCCAGGCAAGGACTTGGCCGATTGGCAACGGCTGATCGATGAAGCCTGCCGTCTGGTCGCCACCCATCTGCCCGGTTTGGCCCGCGTCATGCCGGTGGGATTGGCGTCCTTGGTACCGAAGCCGCAGGTGCTCTTCAGGAATCCGAGCGCGTCGACCGGGGAAGCGTTCGGCAGTGCGGTCCTCGGACTGCCTGCCGACGGTGCGTCACTCGCCGAAACGCTGATCCACGAATTCCAGCACATCGTGCTCGGCGGCCTGCTGCACCTCGTCGAGTTGTACGAGCCGGACCCACGGGAGCGGATCTACGTGGCCTGGCGGGATGATCCGCGCCCCTTGAGCGGTGCCCTGCAAGGGGTCTACGCCTTCTTCGGCGTCACGGCCTTTTGGCGCGCGCTGGCCCACGCCGGGCAGAGCCCGCGGCGCTCCGGATTCGAATTCGCGTACTGGCGTGCGCAGACGTGGCTCACCCTGCAGGCGTTGCACGCGGACTCGTCCCTGACCGCCGCCGGGCGCCGATTCCTCGACAACATCGCCGAACGCCTCGGGCCCTGGCAGGACGAGCCCGTATCGACGGAGGCGAGTGAGCTCGCGACCGCCGTCCGCCGCGATCACCTCGCGGGCTGGCGCGCCCGCCACCTCCGTCCGGCCCCCTCCGTGGTCGCCGAACTGGCGGCCGGGTGGCTCAGCGGAAGACCCAGGCCGCCCGCCACCTTCGATGCGACCGACCTTCCCCCGACGCCGGTGCCGGACGGAGGCTGGTCACACGCCAGAACGGACCTGATCCGGCTCGCCGTCGGCGGCACGGCGCTGCCGCCGGACGGACGAGTACCGACGGTGCCCGGCGCCACCGCCGCAGACTACTTGTACACCGCAGGCGATTTCCTGTCAGCCGTCCAGGGCTATCGACGGGAACTCGCCGCGGACCCGGACCGGCCGAACTCGTTGGCCGGGCTGGGCCTCGCACTGTCCGCACGCGGCCCGCATCCCGCCGCCCGCGCCTTGCTGCACTGTCCTGAACTCGTCCGCGCGGTCCATCGACGCCTGCGATCCGGCCCCCGGCCACCGACCGTGGAGCAGCTCGCCTCCTGGATCGGGCAACTCGTGCCCGACTGAGTCACATCAGGATCTGGTCGATGTCACAGTTGGCACGACCACCGCGACCGGCCGCCTGCGTTCCCGGGTGAGCCTCCCCCAAGATCCGGCGGTACCGGGCCAGGATCGGGTCTCGGAACGGTGCGGCCTCCTCCGCCCGGCCGAGCGCGGCCAGATCCAGCCCGAGGTTGAAGGACGCCGCCAGGACCGTGGGGTGGTCCTCGCCGAGCACCTGTATGCCACGCTCGACCGCGTCTCGTCCCAGTTCGACCGCCCTGTCCAGCTCACCTACCGCCGACAGGTCACTCGCCAGGTTGATCGTGGCGACGACGGCATAGGGATGGTCCGGGCCGATGGTGGCACGGAACTGCTCGAAGGCGCGCTCGTCGAGGACGAGGGCGGCCGCGGGGTCACCCATCAGCCGCAAGGTCACCGCGAGGTCGACATTGGCCGCGAGGGTATGCGGATGATGCTCGCCGAGGCCACTCCGGTACCGCTCGAAGGTCTCCTCACCGAGCTTCCTCGCCGCGGCGAGATCACCCGAGTGACGGAGATCGATCGAATGAGCCAGCGCGGAGGCCATCGTCTGGCCGTGGTCGTCGCCATAAACGAGCCGGAACCTCATGAGGACCTCCGTGGACAAGCTGAGTGCCCCCGGGTGGTCGCCATCCTTCCTCCTGGCCACCGAAAGCAGGAGCGAGTTACCCGCCGAGTCCGGCTGGTCCGGGCCGAAGCGGGCGATGAAGCTCTCCGTGAGCCGCTCCTGCTGAATCCGGGCCTGGCCGTACTCGCCCGCCTCTCGCAGGTCCACGTTCCTCGAACTGTTGACACTGAAGGTGCGGACGTGATCGCGGCCGAGAACCTCGATCCGCCGCCGGAGGGTGTCCTGGTCCAGTTCCAAGGCCTCCCGGTACGCGCCGCCCAGCCGGAGGCTGATCGCATGCTGGTACGCGGCGTAAAGCGTCTCCGGGTCGTCTTCGCCGAACATCCGCTTGGCCTTGTGATAGATCTCTTCGCTCAGTTTCGTCGCCGCCGCGAAGTCCCCCTGCGCCCGGAGATCGATCGTGATGTTGCGCTGGAGAGCGAAGGTCTCCTCGTTCTCTTCGCCGGATATCTGAAGGCGTAGCGCGAGGGTGCGCTGGTTGAGCTCCGCGGCTTCGGAGTACCGGCCGATCGCCCACAAGTAGAGCCCCAGCCTCGACGAGACCTCGAGTGTCTGCGGGTGGGTGGGGCCGAGGACCTTGGTGAACCGCTCCCGCGCTTCGAGACCGAGCCGGGCCGCCTCTTCGTGATCGCCGTACTCGAACAGGTAGCGCATCAGGTTGATGTAGAGCTGACGCGGCCAGTCGTCGTCGCAGCCCAGGATGTTCGCCGCGTAGGCGTGCGGGAGCAATTCCCGGTAGCGCGACCAGTGCCTGCTCGACTCGGGGTCGTTCGGGTCCAGCGCGGCGAGCAACTGGTGGGCACCGTGCTGCATCTGCGCGTGGACCTGACGGGCCATCACGCGATTGCGCAGGACCAGCTGGACCAGGCGGTGCAGCTGGAGGGTGTTGTTGCCGTGGTCGATCTTCGCGAGGCCGTACCGGTTGATGTCACGGATGGCGCGGGCCAGTTTGATCGGGTCACGCAGCGCGGCGTCGAGTTCCGGTGAGATCGACACCCGGTTGACGCCGGTGAGCAGGTCACGCGAAATGGGCTCCGGCGAGAAGAAAGCACAGATGTGGAGGATCTGGTGAGCCGCCGGGTTGCGGGTCTTCAGTTCCTCGAACGAAACGTTCCACGCCGCGGCGACGGAAACCTCGTTGTCGGGCGCCGAGGCGGTGTCCAGGATTTCCTCGACCGACTCGTCGAACAGGCGCAGATACTCCTGCACCGGCATCCCGGTCACCGCGCGCCAAGCCGCCGCCTGCTCGACGGCCAAGGGAAGATCGCCGAGCTTCTCGGCGAGTTCGTCGGCGTCGGCCGGGTCGATCTCCGGACCGCGGCGGCCGAGCAGTTCGACGCTTTCCTCGCGTTTGAACACCGCCAGCTCCAGCGGGCGCGCGATACCCGCCCAATCGGAGTTCCGTGACGTGATCAGGATTTCGCCGGGTCCGTTGCGCGGGAAGAACGGCAGCACGGTATCCGGGCTTTCCGCGGCGTCGAAGACCAGGAGCCAGCGGCGGAACGGCCGTCCGGTCCGGAGCGCCTCGATGACCGCCGGCACCGCCACACTGGCCTCGGACGCGCCTTGCAGACCGAGGATCCCCGCGAGTTCGGTGAGACCGGCTCGGATCTGGGTGCTGTGTGCGGCGTCGATCCACCAGACGAGGTCGTAATCCTGCAGATGCCGATAGATGTACTCGGCGGCCATCTGGGTCTTGCCGATACCACCGAGACCGTGCAGTGCCGAAGGGAGCACGGCGGTGGTGCCACTGCTCAACCGCTTGGTGAGCTGGTCCAGCAATTCGTCGCGACCGGTGAAGTTCGGATTGCGCGGGGGCACGTTCCCGAAGACCATCGGCGGGTCATCGGCCTGACGGTCGGGAAACTGCCGGGAGGTTTCCGCGGCCGAAGGATGCACCATCCGGGTCGTCGGCTCGTTCGCTTCGGGCTCACTGAGATAAGACGAGCGTCCCTGTGACACTGACGTTGAGGCAGGTGGACGTTCGACCGTCTCAGGCATTATTGGGCTCACAGTCTTTTTTATTGGTCCAGGTAGGGGTGCGACGACGACTTGGTGTCGTACCGCGTTCTGCAGCCGGTCGGCGCGGGACAGATAGGGTCCGGAAAGGGCGCGCATCAGCGCGCTTTCGAGTTCCACATCGGCCGGGGACTCGCGGGTGAGGTCTGGGTCCGGTGTGCTGTTCGGGTCGGCGATGGCGTCCCGGAGGTGACCGAGATACCTTATCCGGTCACCGAAATGAGTGGCGGCCACTCGGACGACCTTGGCCGTTTCCGACCGCCGCGCGCCGCTGAGCAGCAATTCCCGGACTGCCTCGGGAAAAGCGAAGACCCCGTCTGTGTCCCAAGTGGACTTGCCCTCCCTGAGTGCGGGAGCGTACATCATCCCCGAAAGTAAAAGTTCGAGGAGGTGCTCCAATCCCGCTTCCGGCACGAACCGCTGTCCCACCAGCTTCGCCACGTCGAGACGGACCGGTACCGCCGCGAGTAACTGCGCCAAGCGTAGCGCCGGCGGCGACGCAACACTGCGGAATCTGTGCACTCTTTCGGCGGGTGACAAAGTTACCGGTCGGTCGGTGGAATCGGACTGGGAGATCCGTTCCGAGGCGAACAGGACCGTTCCTTCGACGGCGTCGGCGTTTTCGCCGGTCATCAGTCCGGCCCACCAGCCCAGCGACCGTGGACGCAGTTCCAGCACCGGCACCGGGACGAGGTGATCGGGCACCTCGGAGCCGGGTTCGAGCCAGGCGTCCGCGAGATCGCACACCCAACGGCCGTTGGGTGCCAACGCGTTCGGGACTCTCAGCCGGGCCTTGCGAGGGTTCATCCCGCATCGGCCCCACAACCACTGCGGGAGCAGATGCACGATGCTCACCGGCATCGTCCGGCCCCACCGCGCCAAGATCGGGTACAGCGCGTCCTTCTTCTGCCAGGCGTCCCCGACACCGTCGGTCAGCAGCAATACCGCGCGCCGTCCCGACGAATCAAGAATCTCGTTCGGGTCTCTGGCGGGTGCGCCCGGCGTGCCACCGCGAAGAACGAAATCCTCCTCGTTGTCCTTCGCGGTTTCCAACAGCCGGACCTGAATGGTTCGGAAAGCACCCACTTGCCGGAGTACTTCGACAAAGGCGGACACCCGCGGTCGCCACAAGGCCATCGACGGACCGTTGTCGAGGACGAGGGTCAGATCCAGCCAGCGCTCTTTCCGCGACCGGGTGACAGGCCACCACCGTCCGGTCTCCGCGGCCCGGACGGCGGTCGCCACTTCGTCCAGGACCACATTGTTGTGTCGCCGCGAGACCGTCTCCCGTTTCAGGGTTCTCAGCGCGCGGAAGTACGCGAGTGATTCGAGGACCACGACTCCCCCGGGCCCCGTGCCGTCCACCGCGGGTTCGGGCAGTTCACCTGCTACGGCCTCGATCTCGACCAAGGGGGCGACTTCCTCGTCCGGCACCGGGATGTCGGTGATCCGCGACAACTCGTGCTCGGGAAGTTCCGGGATCTCCCCGCGTTCGGAGGGCGCGTTGCGGATCCGCGTGCGCTCGGACTCCGGCTCCGGTTCCTCGGGCGGAGCGGATCCGTCGTCGCTCCGCGGCGGCGTGATGGCCGCGGCCAGCCACACGATGTCCGCGAAGTCGGTCCAGTTCAGGTCCTCGAATTCGACCCGCCTGACCCCCTCGGGCAGACCGGCCTTCCGCCGCTCCGCCACCGAGGCGGAACGCGAGTCGGACACACCGCCCGGCCCGTCCATGTCACCGCACCGTCAGTCGTTGCCAAAGGGCGTCCACCAGCCGCGGCCATGCCTCCTGATCCGGCTGGTACGCACCCGACGTCGCCAGATAGACGGCGTCGAGCAGCCTGTCGGTCGGGAGACCACCTTCCGCCTTGCTCCGTTCGGCGAATTCGCGGATGAGCCTGTCCCGGTGTTCGCCGTTCTCGCCGACCAGATGACTCGCCACGATCGCCGCCAACTGGTCGTGGTCCGGGTTCTCGATCCGCAACTGCAGGCAGCGACGCAGGAACGCGGGCGGGAACTCCCGTTCCCCGTTGCTGGTCATGATGACGATCGGGAAGGCATGGCAGGCGATCCGGCCGTCACGGACCACGGCGGTGCGCTGCGGATCCGCGGTGTGCACGGTGACCTCGGGATGCCGGTTGCGCACGCGGGCCAATTCCTCGATGGAGAATTCGCCGTCCTCGAAGATCGACAGGAGATCGTTGGGCAGATCCGCCTCGGATTTGTCCAGCTCGTCGATCAGCAGCACCCGCGGCAGTTTGCCGGGAAGGAAGGCGGTGCCCAGCGCACCGAGCCGCACGAAATCGCCGATCGGCGGCTCTTCGGCCTCACCGCCGCGCTGTGCCTGACTGGTCGCCGCGGCCTGGACCCGGCCGATCGCGTCATAGCCGTACAGCCCGGAACTCAGCGCGGTATGGCTGGTGATCGCCCAGCGCAGCACCCTGCCGAGCCCCAATTCCCTGGCGATCCGATAGGCGAGGCTCGACTTCCCCGTTCCCGGATTCCCCGTGACCAGCAAGGGACGCCGCAGATAGAGGGCGGCGTTCACCATGTTCAGTTCACTCGCGTCGACATCTTGCTCCGAAAGCGTGAACGCGGCGCCGAGCCGGCGTTCCGCCTCACCGTCGTCCGGCGGTGGCACGTCGTGCTCCGGTGGCGGATCCCCGCGATACGACCGCCACGGCGGCGGCGCGGGCAGCAATTGCGCGAGATCGATGTCGTGAATGGGCCTTCCGGTGCCCCGATAGATCCACCAATCGGGTGCATCGAGCCGCGGCGTCCGGCCGTCCGCGGCCACGTCCTGATCGTTCCCGCTCATCCGCGGCATCCCCTTACAGTCGAGTCGGGGTCAACGGCTGGTCCAGAACGATCACACGTTTCGGGTCGTCCCACATTACCACCAGATCGTGAGCCAGAGAATTCTTGAACGGTACGGCCGCCCCGGAATTCGCCAGTTTGCGGCGATCCGGAAGCTCGTTGAAACCGCTCTCCGCGGCCAATACCCAGTCGAGCAACTCGCGCAGGTTCTCCGGTTCCGCGTCCGGATGCCAGAGCACCACCGGCAGGCCACTGCGGAGAGCGGTCGTCAGTTCGTCCGGCACCGCACCCTGTTCCGCTTGGGGCGACGGAGGTTTCGCCAATACCAGGCCGACCCAGTGGTCGTCGCTCAGTATGGCGTCGATCGGATGATCCTCCGCGCAGCCGGAATAGTGCAAGCGGTCGGCCGCGGGGTGCTCCACCATCGAATCCCAGCGAAAGTTCCATGCGCGATGCCAATGCTTCGCCCGCATCCTCTCCAACGACCGTATTCCGAGCCGGTACCCGTAGCGCAACGGCTGCGGATGGCCGGTGCCATGTTCCTTCGCCCACCGCTGCACCGGCAAATTGATCAACGTCCTCGGCAGAAGGAATTCCACCGACGCGGACATGCTCTGCCCCGACCAGACACTCTCAGTCTCCAGGATGACGTCATCGACCCTGAACTCGACCTCGTCTATTCCGATTTCCCGCACTCCACCGAGCGCCGGCGGCCAGATCTCCGGATCGTCCTGTCTCCAGAACGCGAGAGTGCACCGCTCCGGATCGGCGGTGACCGGATCGAGCATGATCATCAAATGCAAAGGGGGTCGTTCCGGAATGGGCTTGCTCGCCCGCTGATGTCCGAGCGCGGGAACGAGCCGCAGCGATCGTGCCAGGTCGGTGACCCAGCCCGCAATCTCGGCGCCCGGTCCGCCCGCCACGTTTTCCGCGAGCAGGCGCAGGAACGCGAGGGCGGGCGGGACGCCGTCCGGGCCGGCGTTGTAGTCGGTGAGCAGGTGAAAGGCGGCCCAGGCGTCGGTGATGCCCTCCAGCCGGGGCAACGGGACCGCGGGGCCGAGCGCCCTGCTCATCATGACCGGCAGATGCGGTACCTCCATCCGGGTCAAATGCCGGCGCAGGCCCGCCAAATCCTTGCGGGGGATCAATTCCAGAACCGCGTTGTCCAGGTCGGCCTTGACTTCGGCGGCGGCCGCCGCGACTTCACCGTGCAGCCGTAGATAAGCCGTTCCGGTGAAAGTCTTCACCGAGACGGGTATCGATCGGTACAACTCGGGCAACAGGCCCGGGTCCTTTTCGATGACGTCGGTGAAGAACCGCTCCGACGAGATGAACGCGATCATCCGATCGGATTTCGCGAACGCTTCCTTCGCCAGTGGCGCGTCCAGAATGCGGAACGCGGTGTCGACCGCGTCGCCGACCCACCCGTTCCCGTCGTACAGCACCTCACCGGCGTTGAGGCTCACCCGCAGCCGCATCTGCGCCTGCGGTGTCCGTGTGTGGTTGTACCGGCGGAGGGCGACCGCGAGGCGATCCGGCAGCAGGTCGGGGACCAGGCCTTTGGTCGTTGTCGGCGGAAGCAGGACCAGCACACCGTCGCCGCGATCCTCGTGCGCGCAGGAATCGAAATCGACATTGCTTTCGGCGAAGGCGGTCTTCAGCACTTCGTACATGCCTTGGTGCACGGCGAGTTTGTCGAGGCGGTTCCGGTCCGGAGCGGTGAATCCCACGACGTCCACCACGACGATCGTGTGGTCGAGAGCCTGCGTCGGTCGCGCCATCGGCCCCCTCCCAAGGTCCGCGGCGCCAGCCCACCGGCGCCGACCGCCACATTATCGCGTCGAGCGGCTCCGAGTTGAGTGTCAATTGACAAATTGCAGGTAGCGGGCGTGTGAGTGGTGGGGACGGTCGGCTTCGACCGTCCCCACCACTCACGAGAGTCGATCAGACGCCGGCGACCTGCTGGATCCAGCTGCGGTACCGGGTGATGTTGGTGTAGGCGGTGTTGTTCGACCGGTCGCTGGTCGAGGCGACGCCGACCTGGCGGCCGCCGGAGAACATCGGGCCGCCCGAGTCTCCGCCGGCGGTGATGCCGTCGACGCGGTTCGCGCAGACCGCGACACCGCCGTTGTAGTCACTGCAGTTGACCGAGTTCACCCGGACGGTGGCGACCTTCAGGTAACGGGACTGGCAGTTGATCTCCGAACCGCACTGGCTGGTCGCGCCCCAGCCGTAGACCTGGACGTTCTGGCCGACCGCGACGTTGCTCGTGGTGCCGAGCGGCGCGTAGGTGGCGTTGACCGAACTGGTCAGCCGGACGATGGCGAGGTCCGCGCCGGAGTGGCGGGTGATGCTCGCCGCGGTGGCCATGGTGCCGCCGCTCTGCTGGTCGAGGCTGCCGATCCGGAAGGTGTAGCTGCCGCTGCTCGCGACACAGTGCTTGGCGGTGAGGATGTACTGCGGCGCGATGATCGTCGCGCTGCAGTTCTGCTGGCCGTTCACGAACAGCCGGGCCGCCCAGGGTCCGCTCTGCGCGTACTGGCCGCCGATGATCATCGGCTGCACGCCCGAGGGCTCGGCGGCGGTCGCGGCGGGGGCGGTCGAGCCGAGCAGCGCCATGAAGGCGGTGCCTGCCAGCAGGACAAGGGAGCGCAGTCGCATGTTCCGACTCATTTCTGCGGCCGGATCCCGGCCGCGTCAGTGGGGACGAACGCGCTGATTCTGTGTCGTGCCAAGGGAAGCCAGGAACCGACGAAAGTTCGCGCGGACTACCTATTTATTTCCATGACGGCCGGGGACGATCTTTGAGTATGCGCCGAAGATCATTAGGTAGCCGGCGCGTCACCACAAATCGCTTGACGCCGCCAGGGAACCCCAATGCACTGTTCTCATGAAGATCCGCTCCACGACCGAAGAGGACCGCACCGTCTTCGTCGACACCATGTTCACCGCGTTCGCCCGGTTCCCGGAGACCTCCGCGGAGACCTGGTCCGCTCTCGAGATGGACCGCGGCCTGCTCGCCGAGACGGCGGACGGGCGGCCCGTCGGCACGGCCGCCGCGTATTCCTTCGAACTCACCCTGCCCGGTGAAGTCGTCGTCCCGGCCGCCGGGGTGACCGCCGTCGGCGTCCTGCCATCCCACCGGCGGCGAGGCGTGCTCAGCGCGATGATGCGACATCAGCTCGCCGAGTTCCGGGAACGGGGCGAGTTCCTCTCCGTACTGCTGGCGTCGGAGGCTCTGATCTACCGCCGGTTCGGCTACGGACCGGCGACCTACACTCGGCGTCTGACGGTGCGACGCCATCAGGCCGCCTTCGCCGTCCCCCATGCGGGCGGCGGCTCGATCGAGGTGCTGCGCCGCACCGAATGCGGCGAGACGCTGGAAGAGATCTACGACCGGTACCGCCGCGCCCTGCCCGGCGCGCTGTCCCGTCCACCCCGCTGGTGGTCCGCTGGGGCCGGGCAGTCACCGATCTCCCGGGCATCGCGGTACATCGCCGTGCACCGCGATGCCGACGGCGTCCCGGACGGCTACGCCTCCTATTCCCTCGCCGAACCCAGCACCTTGACCGTCGACGAGACCATCGCCGTCGACGACGACGTGTCCACGGCCCTGGCACGGTTCGTGCTCGGGCACGACCTGATCACCGAGGTCGTGTTCAAACACTGCCCGCCCGACCATCCACTGCGGTGGCAGCTCGAGGACTTCCGCGCCGGCGAAGTCGGCGGCGACACGGACTGGCTCTGGGTCCGGCTGCTGGACATCCCTCGCGCGCTCACCGCCCGCGGCTGGTCCACCGACGGTGAACTCGTCCTCGACGTCGACGACCCCGCGCTCGGCGAGCACGGCCGCTACCTGCTCGCCATCCGAGGCGGAGAGGCGGACTGCGTCCCGACGGACGCCGAACCCGACCTGTCCCTGGACGTGAGCGACCTGGGCTCGATCTACCTCGGCGGCACGGTCCCGAGCACGCTCGTGCGGGCCGGGCGCATCAAGGCCCATCGCGCGGACGCGGCGGCGCTCGCCGACGCCCTCTTCCGCACCGAACGGTCCCCGCACTGCCTGCACTGGTTCTGATCGCGAGGGGCCCGGTCTCAGAGCGCGGACATTCGTTGACACCCCGTAGCACCACTGCTCTACTCGGACGTATGGACGACATCCGCTGTACGGCCTGAATCAGTTTCCGCGCTCTCTTTCCGAGAAACACCCGGGAATTCCGGGCGCTCCGCCCTGCCCGGAATTCCCGTTCGCCCTCGCACAGAACGGAATCCAGTATGACCACGACCGAGAACCGGATCCGATCGGCCAATGAATGGCTGACGGCCGCGAAAGACGTCGCCGCCGAACTCGCGGTGAACGCGGCCGAGCGCGACCGGAAGAACGAGACACCGTACGCGGAAGTCCAGCTGCTGAAGGATTCCGGCCTGGTGACGCTGCTCGGCCCTGTCGAGCACGGCGGTGGCGGCCAGAGCTGGGAGACCGCCTATCGCGTGACCCGCGAGGTCGCGCGCGGCGACGGCTCCATCGGCCAATTGCTCGGCTATCACTACCTTTGGGCGTGGGCCGCCCGGCTGGTGGCGACCGACGACCAGATCGACGCGGTGGAAGAGCTCTACACGCGAAACAACTTCTTCTTCGGCGGCGCTGTCAATCCTCGTGATTCCGATCTGAAGATCAGCGAGGTCGGCGACGAGATCGTCTACAACGGACACAAGTCGTTCTCCACCGGCAGCAAGGTCTCCGATCTGACGGTGCTCGAAGGTGTTCTCGAGGGCACCGAAGACCACGTCTTCGCCATCGTTCCGTCCGAACAGGACGGTATCGTCTTCCATGACGACTGGGACAACATCGGCCAGCGGCTCACCGAATCGGGCAGCATCACCATCACCGGGGTGCGTGTCCCGTGGGCCGGCGCGGCGGGTTACGTCGACAAGGAGTTCCGGCCCCTGACCTACAACACGCTCAACGTCCCCGCGATCCAGCTGGTGTTCGCGAACTTCTACCTCGGTATCGCGCAGGGAGCGTTGGAAACCGCGCTGGCGTACACACGCGAGCACACCCGCGCGTGGCCGTACGGCGGCGACAACAAGGTTTCCGCCGGTGAAGAGTGGTACATCCTCGAAGGCTACGGCGATCTCCAGTCGAAGCTGTGGGCGGCCGAAGCGTTGGTGGACAAGGCCGGAGCGGCGATCTCGGCCGTCCTGCACGCGCCGCGCGAGGAGCTGACACCCGAGGCACGCGGCGAAGTCGCGGTCCTCATCGCCGCCGCCAAACAGCGGGCGATCGACACCGGACTGGAAATCGGCACCAAGGTCTTCGAGCTGACCGGCGCCCGCGCGAGCGCCACGAAATTCGGCCTGGACCGGTTCTGGCGGAATCTGCGCACGCATTCGCTCCACGACCCGGTGGCCTACAAACGCCGCGAAGTCGGTGCTTACGCGCTACTGAACGAACTCCCGGAACCCACTTGGTACACCTGAATCCCGCCGTGGTCAGCTAGCGCGCGACGGCATAGGTGAGCAACAGGGCACTTGAAGCGAACCGGCGCTCATCGACGAGCGTGAGCGCCGTCTTCGCGTACTCACCGTCGAACAGCCGCGTCCCGCCGCCGAGAAGTACCGGGTTCACCACGAGCCGCACTTCGTCGAGCAGCCCGAGCCGGGCGGCGGACGTCGCGGCCCCTCCCCCGGCGAAGAGCGCGATGTCACCTTCGAGGCCGGCGAGCGCCGAAGCGTCTTCGATCAGGTGGGAGTTATGCCAGGTCGTGGTCTGGAGCGTGCGCGACAGGACGTACTTCGGCAGTTCGTGCATCCGGCGCCGCTGCGTGGCCGAGACCTCGTCCCCGGCGGTCGGCCAATAGCCGGCGAGTTCCTCGTAAGCCTTCCGACCGAAGGCCATGCCGTCGAGCGACTCCAGCAGCTCGTCGATGTGTACCTGGAACTCGTCGTCGGCGAACCGCCAGTCGATATCGCCCGCGGCGTCGGCGATGTAGCCGTCGAGCGAAACGTTGACGTGCAGGAAGAGGCGACCCATGTGAACTCCTCGTACGACTTTTTGAACACCCGAACAAGAAGTCAAGGTACACTTCTTGAACGCACTGTCACGAAGTCGTAGGATGCTGCCATGTCACGCACAGGAAGGCCGCGATCCTTCGACGATGAACAGGTGATCGGAGGAGCTCTCGACGTCTTCTGGCGGCAGGGTTACTCGGCCACGTCGATGCGGGATCTGAAGGAGGAACTCGGCATCCTGCCGGGAAGTCTGTACGCCGCGTATGGCGACAAGCACGCGCTCTTCCTTCGAGCACTGGAACGCTACACGGTCGGCGCCGCGAGCCAGGCGGATGCTCTCGCCGAAGGCCCGGTTCTCGCACATCTACGCGAGCTGCTGCTCAGCGTCCTCGAAGCCGCGCGGGAAACCCCGGGACGCGGATGCCTGCTCGGCAACACCGCCGCCGAACTGCTACCGGCCGACGAAGCCGCCGGAAAGATCGTCCACAGTGGATTCGAGGCGCTGGAAGCCGGTATCACGCAAGGGCTCGAAGCCGCACAGCGCTCCGGCGAGATCCGCGCGGACGTCGACTGCGGGACGCAGGCACGGCTCCTGCTCGTCGTCATGCAGGGCCTGCACGTGGTGGCCAGGGCGGAGGCGGAGCCACGCCGCCTCACCGACGCGGTCGACGCCGCTCTGGCGCCCTTGACCGCGAAGTGACCCCTGGGCAACACCGCTGCCGGTGTTGCCCAGCGGCCGGATCACTCCTCGAAGCCCTCGCCGCCGTCGAAGGCGTCCTCCATCACCTCGCCGAGGATCATGCCGCCGACCACTCCGGCCGCGGCACCGGCGACCATGCCGCCCATCCCGGGACCACGCCTGCCGTGGTGACCGTGATGTCCGTGGTGGTCATGGTCGTGGCCGTAGTGCTCCTGGTGCCCGCCGAACATGGCGTGCCCGCCGCCGGACTCGGCGACCTTGGCCAGCCAGCCGTCGATGGCCGCGGCCCAGTCGGTGCGCAGGGCCTCCTCGTGCGAGACGTGGAAGCGTCCGAAGGAGTCACCGCCGGAGCGGAACATGCCACCACGCCGGTCGGCTTCCAGCACCACGACGAGGTCGTCAGGGCCGGCGACGAAGGTCAGCTCCACCTGGCTGACGCGGCCGGCGTAGCGCGACGGCGGGAAGAACTCGATCTCCTGGAAGAACCCGAGCTCCTGCCGGACGCCGTGCAGCTGCCCGGCTTCGACGTCGGCGCTGCGGAAGGAGAAGCCCAGCTCCCCGAACGCCTCCAGTACCCGGTCCTGCGATTCCAGCGGTCCGACCAGCACCGGGTCGAGGTCGCCCTTGTCCGGCGCGCCGGCGATGACGAGCTCGGTCCGCACGCCGACGACCATGCCCGGCAGCTCCTGTCCGCCGACGGCGCTGATCGGCGTCTCCCACGGCAAGGCGAGCTGGAACGGGATGGTGGTCAGTTGCCCTGCCGTCACCTTCACCTTGCGGCCCGCGCTGACCCGCAGGAACTCCGCGGTCCCGGCACGCTCGTGGTCGCCGCGCTCCACCTCGACCCTGGTGACCAGCGAAAGCAGGATCTCCTCGATCTGGGCGTCGCTCGAACCGCCCTGGATGCGGACCTGGCCGGTGATCACCTCGCCGGGAACGGCGTGCGGTGAGTCGAGCACGGTGTCGACGGACGGGCCGCCGACCCCGAAGGCGCTGAGCATCCGTTTGAACATCAGGGATTTCCTCCGCTGGGTACTGGAAAAGGAGTGCCGGAACACTTCGACTACTACCGAGATCCGCCGTCGCCCGCCAGGAAAACCGGGTTAAAAACCCCTAAACGGGCGCGACGTCACTACCTTCTCAGATCGGCCTGACGGACGTCGTGCAGGTGGATGACGACGTCGTAGGAGCGCCCGAGCGAGATGGCGGCCGGGTCGACGGGGAACAGGGTGCCGATGGTGCGGGTGGGCCGGGCGACGTCCAGCCAGGCACGCGCAGGCGGCTGAGCGGTGCGCACGTCGAGGTAGAAGTCCTCGAACCGGACCTGGTCGAGGGTGTGCTCGTTCGAACCGGATGGCGCGGCGGGGACGGAGAAGCGCCTCCAATCACCCCCGAGTGCCTTGTCCTTGGACAGGAACGAACCCCGGTCGAAGCTGAACCCGATCGGCAGGTACGCCCGGCCCAGCGTTTCGCGTAGGAAGGCGCCTTGGGTCTTCGGGTACAGCTTCGGGTTGTCGGTGACGTACGAGACGTGGCCGTTGTGCGCGGAGAGCAGGATCTTGTGCCCGGTCTTCCGGTGCCACCAGGCGACGTTCTCCGCCATCGCCCGGTCGCGCAGGATCTGCGCGGTGGGCAGGGATTCCGGGTCCGCGACGTCGACGGCGAGGAACCGCGCGGTCTGCGCGACGAAGCGGGCGTGCTGTTCGGCCCAGTCGTGCTCGGGCGCGCCGGCCAGGCCTTTGACCAGCTCGTAGGCCTGCTCCGCTTGGGTGGCGAGCCGCTGCCGTTCGGCGAGGGGTTTGCGGAGGTAGGCGAAAGCGTCGTCGATCGGGCGCAGACCGGTGTAGAGCCGGTCCAGCTCAGAGGAATGCGCGGGATGGTGCTGCCGCACGTGGCCGGTGATCCTGGCGAAGAACGCGTCGTTCACCGAAGGCGCACCGAGGTCGTCCCCGACGAAGTGCACTGTGCGGCCGGGGTGTGCGCGGTTGTGGTCGCGCATCCACCGGATCAGGTCGACGAACTCCTCGCGATCCCAGGGAGAACCGGCCAGCGTCCGCTTCGCGAGCTCCCGGACGTCACCCTTGCCGGTCTGGACGTATTCGTCGATCTCCAGGCCGGCGGACCAGCTCAGCTCCAACGCGAAGGCCCGGAAGCCTTTCTCCTCGACGAGATAGCGGAACACCCGCTCCTTCATGGTGAAGAACTCGTGGGAGCCGTGCGTGGCCTCGCCGAGGCCGACCACCTTCGCGCCACCGATCATCCCGCCCAGGGCCCGCAGATCGGCCGTGTTCCGGCCCGGCTCGGTCGAGCGCAGCGGATACGCCGCCTGTTGCAGCGACCGCACCGGGTCTCGCCAAGCCGTCTCGGCCGCGAAAGCCGGACTCGCCACGGGAGCGAGCACCGCACCCGTCACCACCACCACCACGGCGGCCAGCAACGCCCGTCTCCCCCGTCGCTTCCGGTGCTCTTTCATGACGTTCGCCCCTTCTTCCGATGTCGAGGACGATCATCGTCCGCGGACCGGGGTGGGCGCGCTGTAGTAAAAGCTCCTATTTGGGGTGAGGAAAACCCCACCCCCGCGAAAAGCGGGTGGACCCCGCCGCCGGGGTGTGGGTCCCGGCGGCGGGAGTCCACCCGCGTTTATCTCCCTCCGCAGCGGCTGCCCGTCACTCCGCGCGCCACAACGCGGGTGTGGACGGCGGCTCCCAGCCGGGCTGGGCCGTGTGCGCCTGCAAGCACACATAACCGCGACCGCTGTAGGTGACCCGGGTACCCGCGGAATAGCCGGTTCCTGCGGCCCAGGTCGTCCCGCCGGGCGGGTTGGAGGTCGAAGTCGACGTCGTGGGCGTCGTCTGCGTCGTACTGGTCGGCCGCGTGGTCGACGTCTGCGGCACGTTCAGCACGAAGTCGAACGCGGCCTGCCTGCCGGGAGGCGCGTCCCGCACGGTCATCAGCAGCCGCGGGTCGAAGATCGAGTCGGTGTTGTTGCGCGGCTCGTTGGGGAAGTAGAGCTGCGTGGTCAGCACCGGCCTGCCGGGGGCCTGGACCTTGACGTGGATGTGCCGCGTACGACCGGGGTACAGGCCGGGCACGATCGTGCTCAGCGAGAACGCGCCCTGGTCGTTGGTGAACTGGTGACCGCGGAAGGTGTACCCCACGTTGTCGTAGGCGCCGTTGACGTCGGCCTGCCAGAAGTCCAGCAGCACCCGCGCGATCGGCAGGCACCCGAGACCGAAGACGTAGCCGGAGACGGTGAGCCTCGTCCCTTGCGTGTTCGGCGTGACGAGCGACGTCCGCTGCGGGGAATTCGGCTTGAAGTAAGGACCTTCGGTCTGCGGCGGGGTCGGGTCGTCTCCGTCGTCGCAGGCCGGGGTCAGCTCGGGTGCCTGGCCGCTCGCGACGGTGGTGCGCGCGAGCGCGGGGCCGCCGATCAACGCGACCGGGGCGGCGACTCCGACGGCCAGTGCCGCCTTCAGCACAGTCTTTCGGCTGAGCTTGTTCTCTTCGTCCATACCTGCTCCTCGTGGGGGCTTCGGGAATCACCCTCGACGGTATGGAGAAGATCAGCTGCGGACGATGGACTGACTTGGTCAGTCGTGGTGAATCTCCGGGGCCGCGTCACCGGTCCGGCGATAATCGCCGGGGCTCAGTCCCGTTTCACGCCGGAAGAACCGGCAGAAATACGCGGGATCCGCGAATCCGACCCGGCTCGCGACCTGCCGGACGGTGAGATCCGTGCCGAGCAGGAACCGTTTCGCCTCCCGTGTCCTCGCCTCGCGCATCAGTTGTGCCGCCGTCCGGCCGGTCGACGTTTTCACCGCGTCGGTCAGATATCCCGGCGTGACGCCGATGCGTTCCGCGAGCGCGCCGACCGACCAGAGCCCGAGGTCGGGCCGCCCGAGCAGCCGGGCGAATTCCGTGCCCACCGCCTGAGCCCTGGCCGGCGGACGTGGATCCGCCAGCCCCGGAAGCCGTCCCGCCCGCACGATCAGCACGTGCATCAGGGCCCGCAGAACCGAATCGGTCCCCTGCCCGCCACAACGGAATTCCTCGTCCAATTCCGCGACCATCCGCGCCGTCTCCTCGGCCGCGCGTTCGTCGAGCCGCCACGGCTGCTGGCTCAGCCGTCGCAGGGTTTCGCGATCCGCCGGATGTTCGAGCAGAAAATCGTCCGTGAACAACACGACGAATCCGCTGAGATCGCGGGCATCCCAATGATGCACCTGCCCCGGTGTTATGACCGCGAGTTGTGGCGGCCCCAATTCCCAGCGCGTGAAATCGATGACGTGGTCGCCGGTGCCGCCGGTGACGTGGACGATTTCGTAGAATGTGTGCCGATGCGGGAACGCCGCCCGCGACATCGGCCCGATCGTGTCGAAGGTGCCGACCGTGAACGGCAGGGCGTCCGGCGCGCGGACCTCCAGCCGATGCAGCGGCAATTCCCCCGCCTTCGGTTTCAGGCAGGGCGTCCTGGGCAACACCGTCGTTCCGCGCATGGTCCGGTCCCTTTCACCACACTGGAAGGAAAAGTCTAGACCAATGTGTGGTGCGCTGGCTGCCGACGGAAGTCGCTTCTCGCCCGACCGGTACAGTCGAGATCATCGACGCACGTCCGAAGGGTCACCACGCGATGTCTCCCACCAAGTCGCGCGGTCGGGCCCGGTGGTCGCTCGGCGCGTTCGCCGCACTGGCACTGGCGTGTGCCGTGGCCTTGGCGACGGCGGGCGATTCCCACAGCGACCTCGAGATCTACCGGTTCGGCGTCGACGCCCTGTGGAACGGCGGCGACCTTTACGGCGCCTTGCCGCTTTCCGAGGCCGGTATCCCGCTGCTGTTCATCTATCCGCCGTTCGCCGCGCTGGTGCTCACGCCGCTCGCGCTGGTGCCGTGGACCGGCGCGGTGCTCCTGCTGTTCGCGCTCAGCCTGGGGGCGCTGGGGATCACCTTCTACGCGATCACCCGCACGCTGTGGCCGTCCGGCGGCCGGCGGAAGGCGATGCTCGTCGCGTCGCTGGCGATCACTCCGGCGCTCTTCCTCGAACCGGTCCGCCAGACGCTCGGCTTCGGCCAGATCAACCTGCTGCTGATGGGCCTCGTCGCGGCCGACTGCCTGCTGGCGCGGGGCCGCTACCGCGGCATCGGCGTCGGTCTCGCCGCCGCCATCAAGCTGACGCCGATGGCGTTCCTGTTGTTCTTCCTGATACGCAAGGACTTCCGCGGCGCACTGACCGCGATGGGCACGTTCGTGGCCGCCTCGGCCGTCGCCTTCGCGGTCGCGCCGGAGGCCTCCGCGCGCTACTGGTTCGGCGGGCTCGCCGGGGCGTCCGGGATCAGCGGCACCTCGTTCCACACCAACCAGACCCTGCAGGCCGTGCTGGCCCGGTTCGGTGCCGACTCCGCCAAGCCGCTGTGGATCGTGCTCACCTGTGTGCTGCTGGCGCTGGTGACACTGACCATGTACCGCTCGGCGATCGTGCCGGCGCTGCTGCTGAACGCGACGTTCGCCCTGCTGATCTCGCCGACGTCGTGGTCGCATCACTGGGTGTGGATCGCTCCGGCACTGTTCACCACCGCCGCCTATGTGGTGCTCAGACGCCGTCCGGTGAGCTGGCTCGTCGTCACCGGGGTCGTCGCCGCGATCTTCGTCGCGGCGCCGTTCCGGTACTTCCCCGCGTTCGACCGGCCGGGCCAGACGTGGACGACCGCCCAGCAATGGCTCGGAAACTGTTACGTCCTCGCGGGCTTGGTCTTCGTCGTCGTCTCGGCCGCGCTCGCGCTGCGGAAAGGACCTCGATGCTCGACCTGAGCGGCACCACCACCCTCGTCACCGGGGCCAGCGGCGGTATCGGCCGCGGCATCGCCCCGCGTTTCGCGGAAGCCGGCAGCGCCGTCGCCGTGCACTACCACCGTGACGAGGCATCCGCGCTCGCCGTCGTCGAGCGGATCCAGAAGGCCGGCGGCACCGCCGAGACCTTCGCCGCCGACCTCACCGACGACGGCGAATGCCACCGTCTCGTGGCCGCCGCCGCGGCCTGGACCGGACAACTGGACACCCTGGTCAACAATGCCGGCGTGCAGCCTGTCGAACCCCTGCCCGGAATGTCGGCGGAAAGCTGGCGCGCGGTTCTGGACGCGAACCTCACCAGCGCGTTCTCGTGCACGCAAGCCGCGGCCGAAGTGATGAACGGCGGCAGTATCGTCCACATCGCCTCGATCGAAGCGGCCCAGCCCGCGCCGGGACACGCGCACTACAGCAGCGCGAAGGCCGCCTTGGTCATGCACGCCCGCGCCGCCGCACTCGAATACGGCTCGCGAGGCATCCGCGTCAACGCCGTCTCCCCCGGCCTGATCGACCGCCCCGGACTCGGCGACGCCTGGCCGGACGGCGTCCGACGCTGGCACCAGGCCGCGCCGCTGGCCAGGCTCGGCACCCCCGACGACGTCGCGAACGCCTGCCTGTTCCTCGCCTCGCCGCTCGCGGCGTGGGTCACGGGGCACAACCTGACTGTCGACGGGGGCGTGTCGGCTCGGCCGACGTGGTGATTCGGGGGCCGAGTACGGCTCGCCGCTATTCCCGCTTCCCACTCTCTCCGAAGCGCGCTTAAGCGCCTTCGCATTCTTAAGCCGCTTCGCTGCTTTCTCTGCACGCGCATTTCGGATTCTTTCCACGCTAGGCCATTAGGGCTCGCACGTCTGTTCGACTAGGTGTAGTGTTGGGGTCGTGGCCAGCAACGACGCAACCCCGACGACGCCCACCGAGTGGTGGCGCGTCGACACCGCGACGCTGCACGCCCGCAAACAAGAACTCGAAATCATCAAACGACAGGCGGATGCGGAACAGAACGCGATCCTGGCGGAAATCAATTCCCGCGGCGTGCGCGGATGCAGCGGTCATTCGACGTTGGCGGCGCTGATCTTCGAGGACTTCCACGTGACGGACAAGGAAG